>CAYNVK010000212.1:4427-6300 GCA_964400395.1 uncultured Lentimicrobiaceae bacterium
ACATCCGACATCAAACATCCGACATTTATCCTTACCCTACGCTGCCTTCTAAGCTGATGGCGAGTAATTTCTGAGCTTCAACTGCAAACTCCATGGGCAAATGCTGCAGCACTTCTTTGGCATATCCATTTACAATCAGGCTGATGGCGCTTTCGGAATTTATACCCCGCTGTTTGCAATAGAACAATTGGTCGTCGGATATTTTTGAGGTGGTAGCTTCGTGCTCAATAATGGAGGTTTGGTTTTCAGCTTTAATGTAGGGATAGGTGTGTGCCCCGCATTTATCGCCCAGCAACAGCGAATCGCATTGTGAGAAGTTTCGCGCATTTTCGGCCCGTTTTATAACCTTCACCAATCCACGGTAACTGTTGTTGCTCTGGCCAGCCGAAATACCTTTCGAGATGATGGTACTCCGGGTATTTTTGCCCAGGTGAATCATTTTGGTACCGGTATCGGCCTGCTGGAAATTATTGGTAACTGCCACCGAATAAAATTCACCGATGGAGTTATCGCCCATCAGTACCACGCTGGGATATTTCCAGGTAATGGCTGAGCCGGTTTCGACCTGTGTCCATGATATTTTGGAATGACTGCCTTTGCAGATACCACGCTTGGTAACGAAATTATAAATTCCACCTTCACCTTTCTTATTGCCCGGATACCAGTTTTGCACGGTACTGTATTTTACCTCGGCATCTTTCATGGCAACAATTTCAACAATGGCGGCATGCAACTGGTTTTCGTCGCGCATGGGCGCCGTGCAGCCTTCCATGTAACTTACATAGGCGCCTTCGTCGGCCACAATGAGTGTGCGCTCAAACTGCCCGGTGTTAGCCGCATTAATACGGAAATAGGTCGACAATTCTACCGGGCACCTCACCCCTTTGGGGATATAACAGAATGAACCATCGCTGAACACGGCTGAGTTTAAGGCGGCGAAAAAGTTATCGTTGCTCGGCACCACGCTGCCCATATATTGTTTTACCAGGTCAGGATGATTTTTAACCGCATCGCTGAATGAGCAGAAAATAACTCCGTATTTGGCAAGCGTATCGGTGAAGGTTGTTTTTACCGAAACGCTATCGATAACTGCATCAACGGCAACGCCGCTCAGTTTTTTCTGTTCTTCGAGCGAAATGCCCAGTTTGTTAAAGGTTTCCAGCAATTCAGGATCAACCTCATCGAGGCTTTTCAGTTCCTTTTTGCGTTTGGGGGCGGCATAGTAAATGATATCCTGGTAGCTGATGGGCGGATGGTGGATATGTGCCCAGCTGGGCTCGGTAAGCGTGAGCCAGTGCCGGTAGGCGTTAAGCCTGAACTCGAGCAGCCATTCGGGTTCTTCTTTTTTGGCCGAAATAAAACGGATTGTGTCTTCATTCAGGCCAACCGGAGCAGTATCCATTTCGATATTGGTATGAAAACCATACTTATAATCGCTGTTGGTTACCTCCTCAAGTATATTGTTCTGATCTTTTTCCATCGTCAGGGGTATTCAGGCTCTAATTTATCTTTGGTTTAAATAAACTTAGGGCGCAAAGTTAGTAATAATAAAAGTATAGCAATACCTTAATTGCTTCTTTGTTGATTAAAAAACAAGCAATGTAATGATTTGTTTGTGCATTTCGGACGATGAATACCGAATAAAACTCAGTGGTTCCAGGCTAAAATCATGTTTCTAAATTGAAGTTGGTTAAAACCAGGCATGTACTGAGTGGCTATTGAAAAACTGAAAAAGGAGAAACGCATTAAGGCACATTTTCTAAGTAGATGAGACTGTTATAAAATGCTGAATAAGAACGGCAAGTCTGGGAATGGACGGAAGACGGAAGTCGGAAGACCGAAGTCAGAAGTCAGAAGTCGGAAGTCAGAAGAC
>CAYNVK010000213.1:0-6298 GCA_964400395.1 uncultured Lentimicrobiaceae bacterium
CCTGAACAGCCTTATTATTATTACGACCGCAAGACCCGTTCGCTCAAAACCGGGATCAATGAATGGATTGAAATCCCTGTAGGGCAATAGTACAGCTTGCAAGGTGAAATATAGCAGTATGCTTCATTTCCTGACATAAATGTTCCTTTACATCAAAACTATATTTTCGAAAATTCACCTATAGTTATAACGTGAATAATTATACATTTGCGCCGTTGTTTGCTGAACGGCAATCAGCGTTTTCTGAACATTAACAACACTTCTGTAAAAATCAACCCTTAAAATTTTGAATGATGTTTAAAACCAACGAATATTTCGACGGAAACGTAAAATCTATTGCTTTTGAAATGCCCGAAGGCCCTGCTACCATTGGTGTTATGGCCGCCGGTGAATATAATTTCGGAACTTCCAGTGTTGAATATATGACGGTTACATCGGGCGAATTGCTTGTGATGCTCCCCGGCGAAACCGCATGGAAAGCATACAAACCTTTCGAAACGTTTGTGGTTGAAAAAGGAGTGACTTTTAAAGTAAAAGCCCAGTCGGACACCAGCTATCTCTGCCTGTACCGTTAAATTCCACCTCTTGAATAAGGGGTCACATTCTGCGCGGCAAAGCTTCCTTCCAGAAATTTATAATAGCCAGCTACGGCGATCATGGCTGCATTGTCGGTGGTAAACTGAAATTCAGGAATATGTACGGTCCAGCCTGCCGATTCGTGCATGTCGGCAATGGCCTTGCGCAAACCTGAGTTGGCCGAAACACCACCGGCAATAGCCACTTCGGTTATGCCTGTTTGCTTGCTGGCCAGTTTCAGTTTTACCATCAGCGTATTAATAATAGCCGATTGTATGGATGCGCAGAGATCGGGGAGGTGGTTCTGAATAAACATGGCATCCTCTTTCAGTCTGTCGCGCAGGAAGTACAAAATTGATGTTTTTAACCCGCTGAAACTGAAATCGAGATCGGGAATATTGGTTTTTGCAAACACAAAAGCCTTGGGGTTACCTTCTTTGGCGTATTTATCAATGAGCGGTCCGCCCGGGTACTCGAGCCCGAGTATTTTTGCCGATTTATCAAATGCTTCGCCGGCAGCATCATCAATGGTTTGTCCAATGATCTGCATTTCGTTGTAGCCTTTCACCAGCACAATCTGGGTATGCCCGCCCGAAACGGTAAGGCAGAGGAAGGGAAAGCGGGGCAGTTGTTTTTCTTTACCCGGCTGAACCACAAAATGGGCCAGGATATGCGCTTTCAGGTGGTTAACTTCGATAAGCGGAATATTTAATCCCAGCGAAAATGATTTGGCAAAAGAAGTCCCTACCAGCAAGGATCCCAGCAGCCCGGGGCCACGTGTAAAAGCTACCGCACTTAGCTCGCTTTTATTTATATTTGCAATCTTAAGTGCTTTGTCAATAACTGGTATAATGTTTTGCTGATGGGCTCGCGATGCAAGCTCAGGCACAACACCTCCAAAATCTTTGTGAACCTGTTGGTTAGCAATAATGTTGGAGAGTACAATATTATCTTTCAGCACGGCAGCCGATGTGTCGTCGCAGGATGATTCTATACCAAGGATGTATGCAGGCATAATAAGGAAATTAGTTTTCCGTTGGTATTAAACAGTTTCGGCCTGTTTAAACCCGGCGGGAATTTATAAAGTATTAAGTTGCAAAAATATCAAAAAACCTGTTAGCATATTGTTAATAGTTCTGCTGTCGCTGTTGCTTACTCCGATGGCTGCCTTTGTAATGCTACGCACGGCGCCGGCACAAACGTTTATGGCCCGCCAAATGGCCGCTTACCTTTCCACGCAACTGCATACCGAGGTAAGCATCGGGTCTTTCAGGCTCAATTGGTTCCTTAATGCGGTAATTACTGATATCCGTATACTCGACAAGCACCACCAGGTTATACTCCAGGCAAAAAAAATAAAGGCGGATGTAAAAAGCATCGATATAAATAAGCGACAGCTTGTACTGAAAGAAATAGCGCTTGCCAATGCTGATATAAACCTGGTACATTACAGAGGCGACAGCAGCATGAACCTGCAATTTATCATCGACTATTTTTCGTCGCCGGTGGTGGATACCACACCCTCAGCACCCTGGATTATCAGGGTGAATAACTTAAAAATTTCGAAATCGCATTTCGTGCATCGCGACGAGCGTTATATGGCGCCCAGCAAAGGCATTGATTTCTCGGATATGAATTTGTCCGATCTGAACCTCGAGGTAAACACATAAGCCTGCAGGGCGACAGCATAATTGGCGATTTCAGGCAACTCACCTTCCTCGAAAAAAGCGGTTTCAGACTTGCCGATTTCACCACCCAGGCCATAGTTTGCCCCAGGGGAATCAATGCACAAAACCTGCAGATCACCACCGACAACAGCCGGTTATCGATGAACCTGAAGTTTGAATACAACAGCTGGAGCGCTTACGACGATTTTCTCGACAGCATCCGTATTTCGGCCAATATAAAACCCTCGCAGCTCGATATGCGCGATATTGTTTCGTTTGCCCCCGACATTTACGGCATGAAACAGGTTTTCGACTTTTCTGGAAAAATTAAAGGGACGGTTTCCTCATTCTCCGCCAAGGATTTTGAACTTGCTTTTGGTAACTACACCAGTTTTAAGGGCAACATCAATATGGTGGGGCTGCCCGATATTGAAAACACTTTTGTGAACCTCAAGACTGATGCTTTTTATACCAATGTCAGCGATATTGAGTCGTTTTCGCTTCCTTCGGCCGATGGCCATGCGCACATTGCGTTGCCCGAAGCAATACACAAACTTGGTAATGTGAGTGTAAATGGTAGGTTTACAGGTTTTTACAACGATTTTGTATCGAAGGCTACCTTTATTACCGACCTGGGCCAGGTTGCCACTGATATTCTGCTCACCAATAATAAAGCAGCCCACAACTACGAGTACGATGGTAAAATACTGGTTGAGTCGTTTAATGCCGGAAAGCTGCTCAACATGCCACAGCTTGGCACCCTGAACCTGTATGCCATTGTTAAAGGCAAAAATTTCTCGCTGGAGCGCACCGATCTCACCGCGAAAGGCGAAATTACAAACCTGCAGTACGAAGGTAATACCATCGGGCTCATTAATGTTGACGGCGATTTCAGGAAAAAACGATTTACCGGCGGTGTGTATGTAAACGATGAACTGTTAGCACTTAATTTTTTAGGTTCTGCCGATTTTAGCGAGGAACTACCTGCTTTTGATTTCCAGGCCGATATCATGCATGCCAACCTGGCAAAACTGAATCTGATGACCGCTGATTCAGTGGTAAAGCTTTCCACAAGTACCGATTTCAGGTTTAAGGGTAATACCCTCGATAACCTGATGGGTGCTTTGCGTTTTAGCAACACCAGCTTTACAATGGGTCGCAGGACATTGAATATGAAGAACCTGTCGGTGTCGACCACCGCACTCGAAAATGGGGGTAAGCGCATGCAGGTAAACAGCGATTTTGTGAATGCCGTTTTTTCGGGCCAGTATACATTCGACGATATGGCCGATTACCTGCGCATGGTGTTCAACGAATTCCTTCCTTCGCTTTCGCCTCATGGTGTTTTGCCTGTGCGGCTGAACCGGGGCAGTTTCGATTATTCCATTCAGCTGTATCATACCGACTCGCTCACCCGGATGTTTTTACCCTGGTTAAAACTGGATGCAAATACCGTGATTTCGGGAACCTTTGATCCGGCGCTGGCACAGGTGAATATTACCGGCCGGTCGCCCTTGCTGGTATTAAATGGTATTGGCCTCCACGACTGGTCGCTTAAAGGCTCAACGGTTGGCAAGAGCCTGGTGGTGAATATGGATTGCGACAAAATAAACCTGAAAGAATCGGACAACAGTGCAACCAGCCTGAAACGGCTTGAGCAATTCAAACTCCTGGCAAAAGCTTCGGACGACAGCGTGAAATTTGGTATCAGCTGGAATGATAAAATAATTCAGGATCATAATAAAGGCGATATTAACGGTGCAATTTCGTTTAAACAAACCCCGCGTTTGAATATCAGGATTGATGATGCCACCATGATGATTAACGATACTGTGTGGAAATCGATACCGAACAACCTGGTTGTAATTGATAAGTCGTATCTGGAAGCCCATAACTTCGGATTTACCAGCAACAACAGCCATATCATGCTGAACGGGGCTGTTTCGGCCGATCCGTTGAGCCAGATGGTGCTCGATTTGAAGAATTTTAATGTATCGCAAACTGATGTGCTTACCCAGGATATAGGTATTGATTTCGATGGCTTTGTGAATGGTAAAGTCTCGGTTTCGGAGTTGTACTCCATACCGCATGTATCAGCCGACATTGCGATATCGAAATTTGGTTTTAATCATGAGAATCTGGGCGACGCCCTCGTAAAAAGCTATTGGGATAACGAAAAGAAACTCATTTCGGTCGATCTGCAGGTGGTGTACGTGGGCAATGCCGGAACGCATTACCCGATAAAAGTGGTGGGAAATATTTACCCCGAACGCGAGCATGAAAATTTCGACATGAAAGTGGATGTCGACAACCTGAAAGTCCGTACGTTTGAGCCATTCCTGACAGGGATATTTTCGCGCATGAGGGGTTATGGCTCGGGTGCACTCACCCTTACCGGCGATTTCTCCGATCCGGTGCTCAAAGGTTCAGTAAAACTGATGCGAACCGAACTGCTGGTCGATTACCTGCGCACTTCATACTCTTTTACCGGCGATTTCAAATTTGACAAGGACCGGATGTATTTCGACGATATTCAGCTTACCGACAGTACTTTCGGCAAGGGAACGGTTTCGGGCACCATCAGTCATAAAGCATTTGCCAATTTCGGCCTCGACCTTACATTGGATGCCAACAACCTGGTAGCACTCAATACGCCTTTCAACCCGAACGAGGTGTATTATGGGAAGGCGAAAACAACCGGTACCATGACGTTGAAGGGACCCATTGAAGACCTGGTGCTAAAGGCAAATGTTACTTCCGAAAAAGGCACATCCGTGGTTATCCCGATCAGCTTTTCGCGAAGTATTTCCGATAATGATTTTATACAGTATAAAAAGCACGACGATGTGGAGAAAGCCGCAACGATAACGGCCCCGGTTGAATCATCGGTTTTCGCGGTGCAACTGCGTATGGATGTTACCCGAAATGCCAACATCGGAATTGTGTTGCCTTACCAGATGGGAACCATTGATGTATTTGGCGACGGACTGGTAAACCTTGGCGTGGATACCCGCGGCGAATATTCCATGTATGGAAACTACGTGATGGATCATGGAAATTTTATGTTCAACTTCCAGAATATCCTGAAAAAGAATTTCCAGATCCAGAAAGGGGGCACTATTACTTTTAACGGCAGTCCTTACGATGCTGACATTCAGCTGCAGGCAGTGTATAAGGTTAAAACATCGCTGGCCGGACTTCCGGGTATTCCTGCCGATTACCAGAGTTCAAGAGTAAATGTAAACTGCAACATTAACCTGGCAGGCAATCTTTACAATCCCGAAATCAGGTTCAGCATTAAAATGCCTGATGCCACCGAAGAACTTCAGCGGGCCATATATTCGGTTATTGATACCAGCAATGCGATTGAAATGAACCAGCAAATGATTTCGCTCCTGGTTCTGAATACTTTCAGCTCATCTTCCGGTCTCAATAATGCTTCGGCTTCGCTGGGGATATCTTCGTACGAAATTCTCAGCGCGCAGCTTAGCCGTATGCTTTCGCAGATATCGAAGGATTTCGATATTGGGGTTAATTACCGCCCTGGCGACCAGATTTCGCCCACTGAACTGGAACTTGCGCTCTCAACCCAACTCTGGGATAACCGTGTAACCATTGATGGGGCCGTGGGTATGAATACCTACAGCGATGCCGCCCAAACAACCCAGATTATCGGCGATGTGCTGGTAGAGGTAAAAATTACTGAAGATGGCAGACTACGTTTCAAGGCATTTAACCGCACTAACTCGGCCGGTGACGTATTGATTTCGGGATATTCGCCCTATACGCAGGGTGTTGGTGTTGTTTTCAGAAAGGAGTTTAACAATTTAGAGGAGCTTTTCCGGCGGTCGAAAAATACGAAAGGTGCCGCCGACAACAGTAAACCGGTGAAAAAGTAAAACATGGCCTTTACTTTTATCGGAAAGTCTATCGGTTGTTGTTTATTTTAATTTCACACCCGTATTTTCAAAATATCGCTTTCAACAAAATACCTACCTTAGCAAGGTGAATACAAACAGGAAATTTTCAGTTTACAAATCATCAGCCGGGTCGGG
>CAYNVK010000214.1:0-6297 GCA_964400395.1 uncultured Lentimicrobiaceae bacterium
AGCGACGAAGCACGAAAACGGCTGCGTGCCATTGAGGAATTTGCCGATATTGGCAGCGGCTTCAATATTGCCATGCGCGACCTCGATATCCGAGGTGCCGGAAATATACTGGGTGCCGAACAAAGCGGGTTTATCACCGAAATAGGCTTCGAAATGTACCAGAAAATACTCGACGAAGCCATGCACGAACTCAAACTGGCCGAATACTCCGAACTGTACCAGGATGAAATAGAAACAGAATTTGTACGCGAGTGCCAGATTGAAACCGACCTTGAAATCCTGATCCCTGATAACTACATCAGCAATATAACCGAAAGGTTAAGCCTGTATAAGGAACTCGACAGCCTCGAAACCGAAGAAGCCCTGCTGGGTTTCCAGGAGAAACTCATTGACCGCTTCGGCCCCGTGCCGCCCGAAACCCAGGAGTTGCTCAATGCCATCAGGTTGCGGCGACTGGCAAAAACAATCGGAATGGAAAAACTGATCCTGAAAAACCAGCTTATGACCGGGCATTTCCTGAGCAACGAGGCTTCGCCATATTACCAGAGCGAAGTGTTTACGGCGGTTCTGAAATATGTGCAAACACATACTAACTCCTGCCGGATGAAAGAGGGTTCGGGTAAGCTCACCATCACTTTCCAGAAAGTAACTTCAATTAAGGATGCACTGAAGGTGTTAAGGGATTTTAAGATTGAGGAGCCGGCTAATATAAAATAATGTTAAATTTATAACCGACTGAACGAACTTGCTTTCAATCAGTTTGTTTAATCCGAATGTATCATTTGTAATGACAATCATTAATGCTGAATCATAAATTCAATAACTACTTACTGGCTTTGTTCTTTCTGCTGCCGGCTTTTTCGAGCGCGCAGCAGCAATGGATGGTGTTTTTTAAGGACAAGCAGCGCCAGGATTTCAATCCGTACACTTATTTTGATGCCAAAGCCATCGAAAGGAGGCAGCGGGCCGGCATCCCTGTTGAAGATGTAACCGACTGGCCGGTGAACGAAAATTATGTGAACCAGGTATCTCCCATGGTGGATGAAGTGATCATCTCAAGCCGCTGGCTGAATGCCGTTGCTGTTGAAGCTAGTGATGCCCAGGTGGCTGCGGTTAAAATGCTCCCCTTTGTTTTGAACATCGAATGGATTGAGCCCGCTGCTATGCCGGTTGCTTCTTATAATTACTATGATACTACGCTGGATGCAGGCAGGATGCAGGTGTTGGAAGGACAGCTGATGAGCCTGGGAGTTAATGACTGGCGAAGAGCTGGTTACAATGGCAAAGGACTGCGTATTGCTATACTGGATGTGGGTTTCGACCATGCCGACCAGGTACCGGCTTTCGATCATATACGAAATGAGAAACGCCTTATCGCCACCCGCGATTTTACCAGCCGTAAATACAGCGAAAACGTGTATTATGGCAATGGACATGGTACCGAAGTTTGGTCGTGCATTGCCGGGAAAATAGGAGATTTACAGATCGGGCTGGCTACCGGGGCTGAATTTTTACTGGCCAAAACTGAGAAAAATTCGGAAAAATATTCTGAAGAACTTTATTGGCTTGCTGCCGCTGAATGGGCTGATAAAAACGGGGCCGACATCATTAACAGTTCATTAGGTTACACCGCTAAACGCTATTTTAGCTGGCAGATGGATGGGAAAACTACTTTTGTGACCCGTGCCGCCAACATAGCTGCCCGCAAAGGCATGCTGGTGGTGAATGCTGCAGGTAATGAAGGCACTGATAAGTGGCACTTTATAGGAGCCCCGGCTGATGCCGATAGCGTGCTCTCGGTAGGCGGCATTGATCCTGCTACGGGTTACCACACCAGTTTCAGCTCCTATGGCCCTACTGCCGATAAACGGATGAAGCCCAATGTTTCGGCCTATGGACATGTTGTTGCAGCAGCACCGGCCGGCCTTACATCTACCCAGGGAACTTCATTTGCATCGCCCCTGGTGGCTGGTTTTGCAGCCTGTGCATGGCAAAGCAACCGCTCGCTTACCAACATGCAGTTGTTTCGCGAAATCGAAAAGTCGGGATCATTATACCCGTATTTCGATTATGCCCATGGCTATGGTATTCCGCAGGCCGGTTATTTTGTCGAGGCCAAACCTGCCGCTACGGTGCCTACATTTAAAATTGCAGAAAGCGGCGACAGCCTTACCATTGTTATTGATAAACCTTTGGTTGCTGCCGGCAAAGTTAACCCGGGCTTCGGGAAAAGTTTTGCCGAGCCTGCTGGCCCAGTCCCCGTTGCAAATTCTGAATACCTGTACTACAACATTATGGATGCCGGCGGAGTGCTGCGCAGCTACTATGTGGTTGCGGTTACCCGACCCAATGCTCTTACATTAAATAAAAGCGATTACCAGCCTGGAGATACACTCAATGTTCATTATGCAGGTTACAGTATTTCTCTAAAATTATAAAACTCAAAGATGAATCGTTTTCTCACCCTATTTTTATGCCTGTGTTCTTTGGTGGTGTTTTCGCAGGATGTGCTGCTGGAACAAAATGTCGATAACCCTTCAACTAAACCCTTATACGGCCCAAACCTCAGGCATTTTGTGCATGGTTACATCGGGCTGGGTTTCCCGGTAGCTACCAGCAGTGATCAGAATTTTATTAAACCTGTGGTTTCGAGCGATTTTAATGTTGGAGTAAGATACAAACGTCGGTTTACCAATTACCTGGCTATGGGTTTCGACCTGGGTGTAACCGCTACAGCCTATAAAATAAAACAGGATGATACAAAAACAGTACCCGATACGCACATCAACGATAAGGAGAAAATACAACTCAATACCTTGCAGGGTGATACCTGGGTACGCATCAATGTAGGTCGTCGGGGTAATTATATCGGCAACTATCTTGATGTTGGCGTTTATGGCGGATGGAATTTTATGAAAAAGCATAAAACCATAAACACAAATGCCGATGATGAAAAAGTAAAAGTATCGACTACCCGGCTCAGTTATGTTGAAAATATATCGTATGGATTAATGGCCCGGCTGGGCACCAATCGTTATGCCCTTACAGCCCGCTATCGCAGCAGCGATATTTTTGTAAGCGGATACGATCTTCCTGAATTGCCAAGGCTGGTGTTGGGTGTGGAGCTGGGATTGTTTAAATAGTTCTTAATGAAAAAATTAATGTAGTCGAATTGTTTGATGTCTGGAGCCCTGCAATAAGTCTTCAACTTAAATTTTACCTTATAATTTGTAAATTCAGATCATATTTAAAACTATAAAGATATTGATTATCAATGCACTCAGTTGTTTTAAAAGGTGATATCAGGCATATCAAAGTGTCTCAGTTCACTTTGCGATAAATCATTCAGGCCAATTTCAGTGATATTCAAAGCTTTCAGTATAACACAGGAATTATTTCTGGCAAGATTCTTTTTGATCAAATTTGTTAACAATCTTTTAAATCTCATTAAAATATAGTAATCTTGTCGGTTATTTCAGCGGATAAATCGTAAAAAAAATTAAACTACAATTTATGAGGAAAACTTTTACTCTTGTTTTACTTACTTTGTTATTATCACTCGCTACATATGCCCAGAAAGGTGTAATTTCAGGCATTGTAACCGATTCAATTTCTGGTGAATCATTAATTGGTGTAAATATTGTGTATGGCAGAGGTGTTGGTACCGTTACTGATATAAACGGTAAATACACCATACAATTACCTTATGGTGATTATACTTTGAGTGTTTCTTATGTCGGATATATATCACAAGATAAAAAAGTAAAAATAGGTGCTACACCGGTAGTCCAGAATTTTACCTTATCCAATGTTACACTTTCCGAAGTGGTTATTGTTGCCGACATTGCCAAACAGCGTGAAACACCCGTTGCTTTTAGTAATGTAACACCACATAAAATCCAGGAACAACTTGCCGGCAGGGATATTCCAATGCTCCTAAACTCAACACCAGGGATTTATTCAACTCAAATGGGTGGCGGAGATGGTGATGCGCGCGTTACAATTCGTGGATTTAGTGCCCGGAATGTGGGTGTTCTACTCGATGGGGTGCCCGTTAATGATATGGAAAACGGTACTGTATACTGGTCTAACTGGTTTGGACTTGATGCCGTTACCCGGAGTATGCAGGTTCAACGGGGATTAGGTGCTTCAAAACTGGCCTTGCCATCGGTTGGCGGAACTATAAATATTCTGACCAAGGGTATTGACGAAAGGCAGGGCGGAAGCCTGAAACAGGAATTCGGGAGTGATGGATACCTCAGTACCTCATTTGGTTATAATTCAGGTAAACTTGCCAAGGGAATTGGTTTTACTGTTGCCGGTACTTACAAACAAGGTGATGGATGGGTTGATCATACCTGGTCAAAGGCATATTTTCTGTATGGGAAAGTAGATAAATATATCGGGAAGCATATTGTATCTCTGGCAGCATACGGGGCTCCACAGAGCCATGGACAGCGCTCTTACAACCTTCCGGCTGCTGTTTACAATCAACAGTGGGCCATGGATCATGGTGTTGATTCCCTTGCAATGACTAAGTATAAACCGAATTCATGGAAAAATGGTGCTTATACCTACGATCATGGATTACGCTTTAACCAGCATTATGGTACAATCGAAAATTATACCATTAACAACTACAATAAGTACGATTCTGATGGCAATCCGCTTGCAGATACAACAAACAGAGGTTCGTTTTCTGATAAAAATGAGCGGATCAACGAATACCTGAAACCACAGTTTACCCTGAAAGACTTCTGGACCATAAACAGCAAGTTTTCAGTGAGTAATATCCTATATGTTTCGCTTGGCAGGGGAGGCGGCATACGATCCAAAAACAATATGACTGTGATGCCAAACGGGGAAATGGATTTTCAAGGCATGTATGATTATAATTCGTTCCACCCCATTTCTAAAAGTGACGCTTTTTACAGCAAAACCTTACGGTCCGCTGGTAATTTCCTGGTCGAACGTAAAAATAACCACCGCTGGGTAGGCTTGCTTTCAACCTTCAATTATTCTTTCTCAAAAACAATTACCATGGCAGGTGGTATCGATCTTCGCGACTATAAAGGCATACATTATGAAGAAATTTATGACCTGGTTGGTGCTGATTATGTTAAAGACGCCTCAGATCAATCAATGGATTACCGGAATCCGGATGGTACATTTAACTTTCAGAAAGCGATGCGTTATAAGGGTGATAAGCTAAACTATTATAATGATGGTCTTGTACGTTGGGGAGGCGCATTTTACCAGGCTGAGTATAAAAAGGATCGCGTGAGCGCATTTATCAACGTAACCGGCGCCATTACGGGTTATAAACGTGTCGATCATTTTAAACCTGATTCCATACAGGAAACCCCCTGGGAAAAAATCCCGGGATTTACCTTAAAATCAGGGGCGAATTACAATGTTACAGAGCATTTGTCGGCATTTGTAAATGTTGGCTACCTGGATAAAGCGCCTCGTTTCAGTAATGTATACGACAACAACAACCAACTTTACCGGGATATTGAAAATGAAAAAGTGCGCGCTGTAGAACTTGGTCTTGCTTATGGAAGCCCTGCATTCTCGGTAAATGTCAATACGTATTATACCAACTGGCTCAACCGACCGGTTGATTATGCTCCAGCTGTTCAAATCACAGATACCCTGGGTGGACAATCATCGACATTTTATGCCAATATCAATGGACTGGCTGCTGTTCATAAAGGAATTGAATTGGATTTCGCATGGAAAATTAGTGATAAATTAAGGCTTCAGGGATTGTTTTCCTTCGGCGACTGGAAATGGAATTCAGCTGACTCTGTCCGCGTTCGCGATGATTATGGACAAACAGTCTTAACCCAGTACATCAATGCAAAGGGTCTTCATGTTGGTGATGCAGCTCAGTTTCAGGTTGGAGGTGAACTCCGGTATGAACCTATCCGCGATCTTTATGTGAGCGGCAACATTACCTACTTTGATAAATATTATTCCAATTTTGATCCTATGTCGTACGATGCAGCAAATCCGGCAAACAAAGCAAATTTTGATGAAAATGGCGACCCGATTGATCCCTGGAAAATACCTTCTTATGCTCTTGTTGATCTTCATGCAGGATATGCTTACAAATTTTCTAAAAAGTATCGTTTACAATTCAGGGCTAACGTACTTAACCTGTTCGACAGTGTTTATGTATCTGATGCCGATGATAATTCAAGAAATATAGGGCAAAGTTTTAATTCACACGATGCAAAGTCTGCTGCAGTATTTTTTGGTTTGGGAAGGCGATACACAGTTTCAGTGGCCTTT
>CAYNVK010000215.1:0-6262 GCA_964400395.1 uncultured Lentimicrobiaceae bacterium
CAGCAACGATGTCGAAACGAAGGCCAACAAAAGCGTAATACAATAATTTTCCGGGGGTTATACCTGGGAAAAGTGAAGGATGCAGAAAATAGATCAGCAGCCTTGTTATCATCATCAGCATTAATACCAGCAATAGCCGGTAAAACAGCACAACCTGTGGATTGCCCGAGTAATTCAGTTTTCGAAAAGAGCTCTTCATAGATGTAAATTGCAATTCAAAAATTCCTCAATATAATGAAGCTGTAACCAGTTTAATTACTATTCCGCTTCAGGCTGCAAAAGTATAAAAATTAGAGACGCCCTCCGGTAACTCTTATTTAGTGTCTCTAAAATGATTTTTTTCAAAGGGTTAGACCCTGGCAGCAGCTATAAATACGGGTTATGATGGCGACTGTAATTGCAAGCGGAAAGTGCATACAGGCTGTTTTTTTGCTCCGATAATATGATGTATTTTTAATAATTAGGTGAAATACGGGCTGAATGGATGGCCCGTAATTTGTCAGGTTAGCTTGATTAGATTTGAAAAATCATTACTAGACAACAGGTCGCAGACAAAACTCATGCCATGCCGTTTAAATCGATTTGAAACAGGGCTAGATAGCTGGCTATTTGGCAAAATAGTTATTAACATTCAAGCTGTTAGCAAAAAAATGATAAAATAAATAACATTAAAAGTAAAATGTGTGTTCGTTGCGATAAAATTTTGTATAATTTTGCATCAAATTAACCTCCTAAAACAAACAACACATGAAAAAACTGTTCTTCTTACTTGCAATCGCAGGTCTCGCATCATTCGCAGCTTGCAAATCAGGCGAAACTAAATCAGAAGCTACTGCTGACACTACACAAGTTCAGGCTGCTACAACTGATACAGCTACTCCTGCTCCTGCAGCTGATACCACTGTTCAGAAGTAATTTTTCCAGCTTTGCTGGCTTACATTTAATTAAAAGGAATCCTTTGGGTTCCTTTTTTTTGCCATCCGATTTTACAGATTTTAATTCAGAGCCTTGATTATTCTCTGGAATATTTAGTTCAAAAATTATCTCATCCTGTTCCATTAATGTATTATTTTCTTATTTTTATAGATAATTTAAATTGCTTGATTTCAAGATAGAATTATTTATCGTGTTGTAATCCAACTACATTTAACACCTAATCCTTCCTGAATATGTTTAAACACCTGCTTTGTTTCGCATTACTGGGCGTAATGTTAATGTCGTGCAGTAAGTATAATTCGGTTAAAGTTGCCAAAACCAATTTTGAAGATGAAGTTCTTCGCACTCAAAACCTGGTGTTTACATTTAATAAAACGTTGATTTCCGATTCCGGACTCATGAATAAATGGGATACTACCCAGTACATCAGGTTCGAACCTGCCATTGCGGGGCGGTTTATGTGGACCGGGAAATCGGAACTTACCTTTTCGCCGGAGGCTGCGCTACTACCAGCAACTGCATACAAAGCGCATTTAAACAGTACTTTGCTGAAATTTTCGGCAACCAAGTTCAATGTCGACGATGATCCTGTTTTATTTCATACCCCGTTTCTAAAGATCAATACCATTAATACTTATTGGTCGCTGAGCGAAGAACTTGCCAGCCAGGTGGAGGTCCGTTGCCAGCTTATACTCAATAACCCGGTGTCGCCTTCAAAGTTGAAACCCTTACTTAAAGTTCTGGTAGGAGGTGCCGCTAAAGATTATCGCATAGTTACGCAAAATGATGCCGAAACTATCGAAATTGCTTTTCCGTACAACAGCCAGGATCCCGGATCCGAAGCAAAGGGTGAGATAATTATTGAAAAAGGATTGATTTGCAGTGGTGGTAATACTGCTACAACCAGCCAGGTAAGCAGTGATTTTGTGGTTCCATCGAAGGAAAAACTTACCATTCAGGGTTTTGAACCTGGCTTCGACCAGGGGAAAGGCTATATCGACATCTTTACCTCGCAACCTTTGATTGGCGAAGGGATAGGTGCATTTTTAACAACGGATCCTGCCGTTGAAATTCAGCCGGAAATTCTACCCAACGGATTGAGGATAAAAGGTGCATTTTTAGGCGGGCAAAGCTATAACCTCTTAATTAAAAAAGGATTGCGTGGCGTTTTTGGGCGGGAACTGGAGGAGGACTACTCAACATTGGTATCATTTGCCGATCCACAACCTTATATTTCGTTTACTGAGCATAATGCAATCTATCTGTCAACCAAAGGGGAGCGTAACCTGGGTATAAACATAGTGAATGTACCAAAGGTGAAGATTTCAGTTTTTAAAATATTCGAAAACAACATACAGCATTACCTGCGGATAGGTAAAAACTGGGATTACAATTATGACGAAGAAACCCAGGAATATAATGATTACTATACCTGGATGTTCGATGAGGATTACGGCAAACCTGTGATGAGCCGCGAGATACAAACCCGGTCGTTGCAAAAATCAGGCAACATTTCTTTGCTAAATCTTGATTTGAGCGAGCTCAATTTTAATGAGTCGTATAAGGGACTTTACCTGGTAAGGGTAGAAGCCACTGACCGGAAATATATTCAGGATGCGCAATTGCTATCGCTTTCGGACCTGGGCATGATTGTAAAAGAAGGTTCATCTGATGTTATGGTTTTTGTAAACTCGCTACGCGATGCTACACCGGTAAAAGGGGCGCGTGTTGATTTTATAAGCTCCAATAACCAGAAGGTATTTTCGTCGGTTACTGATAATAAAGGTGTTGCGTTGTTTAAAAATGCAAAGCAGGTGGCTGCCGGGTTCAGGTTGAGCATGGTTACGGCCCGTTACGAAAATGATTTCAACTTCGTGCTTTTCGACAAAACACGTGTCGAAACTTCTCGTTTCGATGTGGGTGGCAAGCGCATCGAAAATGTGAACTACGATGTATTTATGTATGGCGATCGCGATTTGTACCGCCCCGGCGACACGGCTCATGTAAACACCATTGTGCGTACATTGCAGTGGGATGTAGTAAAAGATATTCCGGTAAAAATTAAGCTGATAGCACCCAACGGGCGTGAATATTCGAATCAGCGTTTCCAGTTGAATGGTGCGGGCGCAGCCGAAACACAATTTGTAATTCCGCGCCAGGCTTTAACCGGAACTTATGTAATTGAAGCATACGCCGGAAATGATGTACTGCTTGCATCCCGCAGGATTTCAGTGGAAGAGTTTGTGCCTGACCGTGTGAAGGTAACTTCAAAAACCAATAAGCCGGTTTATCTGCCTGCTGAAGCTATAAATATTGATATTCTTGCCGAGAACCTTTATGGTACACCAGCTGCCGGTCGTCGTTTTGAAACGGAACTGCGACTGAAGCGGAAACAACTCACATCAAAAGCATTGCCTGACTTTTCGTTCAATATCGATTCGAAAAACATGCCGGTACTGGCATCCATCATGCAGCAAGGCACAACCAGTTCGGATGGCAAAGCAGTTGTAAATCTGAAATCGGCTGCATATGCTGATATAGGTTTGCTCGAAGGAAAGATTTTTACCACGGTATTCGACGAAACCGGCAGACCCGTTAACCGGCTGAATGTGATTGAGATACCTACGCAACAGGTTTATTTCGGCATCAAATATTTTGATACCTGGCTCTCGACGCGCCAGGCTGTGAATCTTCAGTTTGCGGCTGTTGATCGCACGGGCAAACCTCTGGCAGGGGCACAGGCCAAAGTGGTGATCCTGAATTATAAGTATGAAACTGTGATTGAAAAAGCATACAATCGCTACAATTATGTTTCGCAGCGTAAGGAAAAAATTGTGATGGAGCGCCTGGTAAATATCAGGGGAACGGGCACGGCTGTACCTTTTGTGCCAACCCAATCGGGCGAATATGAAGTGCGTATCATGGCCCCGGGCAGTGATAATTATGTTTCGCGTACTTTTTATGCCTATGGATGGGGCGATACCGATTTTTCATCCTTCGAAGTAAGTCGCGAAGGCGAGGTAACTATTACACCTGATAAACAACTTTATCGTGCCGGCGAAAAGGCAAAACTGCTTTTCAAAGCGCCGTTCGACGGGCAGCTTCTGGTAGCAATCGAACAAAACAACGTGCTGAGCTACAAATTTATTAACCTGGTTAATAAATCAGCCAGTATGGAACTGTCAGTTTCAAAAGAACATCTGCCGAATATCTATGTTAATGCCACCGCCTTCCGTAAATCGGGCGATATGTCCATTCCTTTAACCGTGGCGCACGGAATCGTATCGCTGAAGGTTGATGACCCCACCGCCAGGCTGAATGTTGCATTAACGGCTCCCGAGAAATCGAGGTCGGGGACCAGGCAGACTTTTACAGTTAAAACTGCGCCTGAGGCTGAAGTTACCATTGCCGTGGTCGACGAGGGCATACTCCAGATAACGGATTACAAAACACCCGATCCTTACAACTGGTTTTACCAGAAAAGAGCATTAGGCGTAAACTCATTCGACGTGTATGCATTGCTATTCCCCGAGTTGAAACATTCATCAAGTCCTGCCGGTGGCGAGGCTTTCGATCTTTCGCGGCGTATCAATCCGCTTACCGGCGACCGGGTTAAACTTATTTCGAAATGGAGCGGCATACAACGTGCCAATGCAGTTGGTGAATGTACATTTACCATTTATATTCCTCAATTTTCAGGGGCACTCAGGGTGATGGCTGTGGCTTATAAAGGACGCCAGTTTGGCTCGGCCGAAAAAATCACTAAAGTGGCCGACCCGGTTATAGTGAGCATGTCGCTTCCACGGTTCCTGAGTCCGGGTGATAAGTGCGATGTGGCCGTTTCGATGACCAATACAACTGATAAAGCCTCGGCGGCAACCGTTCAGCTTTCTGTAGCTGGCCCGGCAACCGTTGCCGGCAAAAACATGGCCACGGCAAACCTGAAACCGGGAAGTGAAGCCGTAAGTCTATTTAGTGTAAATGCCGATAAGGGAATTGGTGTTGTTGCAGTTACCGCTACAGTTACAGCACTGGGACAGAAATTTACGCAAGTAATTGATATCCCTGTGCGGCCCGCAGGCGGATTAACTTTTTATACAGGTTCAGGTACAGTAGCTGCCGGTTCGGCACAGTCGTTTAAAGCCTCCAGCGATTTGTACCCGCAGGGTGTTAAATCGGCTTTTCTCCTGAGCAAGTCGCCGGCAGTACAGTTTGCCAAAAACCTCGATTTCCTGGTCCGTTATCCATATGGATGCCTCGAACAAACTGTTTCGTGTGCATTCCCGCAGATCTACTTGTCGGATATTACCGGTTTGTTCCCGGCAACGGCGGGCCGTAACTTCATTGGGGGTGGTACTGTTGGTTATCATGTTCAGCAGGCGATTTTAAAAATTGAAGCGATGCAGCTGTACAATGGTGGATTTTCGTTGTGGCCACAGGGTGGAACCGCTGATTGGTGGGCTTCGGCGTATGCAACGCATTTTTTGCTGGAAGCTAAGGAAGCCGGTTACGAGGTGAATAAAAAAGTACTGGATGGCGCTTTGCGATTCCTGGCTCAGAAAGTGAAGGAACGCGAAATGGAAACCTATTTCTACAACGAAAATGGCGTTAGTAAATCGCGAAATGTCCCCCGACGCGAAATTCCCTACTCGGTATACGTGCTGGCAATGGCCGACCAGGCGCCCATTTCGACCATGAACTATTATAAATCGCTGGTTGCAGACCTTACTTCCGAAAGTCGCTACCTGCTTGCTTCGGCTTATATGCTTGCCGGTGATGTAAAAAGTTTCAGAAGCGTGCTGCCAAAAGTTTTTGGAACCGAAAAAGCGATTAGCGAATTTGGGCGGTGTTATGCCTCGTACCTGCGCGACAGGTCTCTGGCGCTGAATGCCCTGCTAGAGGTTGATCCGAATAATCCCCAGGTAAATGAGTTGTTAAAGGGAATTTCGATTGAATTGAAAAATGGCAGGTATTATTCGACCCAGGAGAGTGCATTCGCGCTGCTTGCCATCGGGAAACATGCACGCAAAGCTGCAGCTGCCAACATTACCGCCCAGGTAACTGTAGATGGGAAAAATGTAGGTGCTTTCAATAATAAGGATATGCAGCTTGCCCTGGGTATAAATAATAAAGCAGTTACAATTACAGCGAAAGGTACCGGTTCCCTGTATTATTATTACGAAGTTTCCGGGATTAAGCTTACTCCTAATATTTCGGATAAAGATAACCACCTGAAAGTGCGCCGCCGTTTCCTCGACCGGAACGGGAACCCACTAAATGGCAATACGTTTAACCAGAATGACCTGCTGGTGGTTGAAATAACCGC
>CAYNVK010000216.1:0-6232 GCA_964400395.1 uncultured Lentimicrobiaceae bacterium
AACAAACCCGGAATGCCCGATATAGTAGGTTTTGCAGAAATTGAAAACCGGAATGTTCTGGAAATGCTGACGGCATCATCTGCTTTAAGTAACTACAAATACGGCATTGTACATTACGATAGTCCCGACGAGCGCGGCATCGATGTTGCATTGCTTTACAACCCGGCAACCTTTAAGGTAATTACATCTGAGCCCCTCAGCGTGACGCTTCCCGACAACGATCGGACGCGTGATATTTTATATGTAAAAGGCCAGCTTACTTCGGGCGAAATACTGCATGTTTTTATCAACCACTGGCCATCGCGACGCGAAGGCAGCGAAATTTCGGAATCAAAACGCATGGCGGCAGCTTCTGTTTTGCGGTCCAAAACCGATGCCATACAAAAAGCTGACAAACAAGCCAACATCCTGATTATGGGCGATTTTAACGATGAACCAGCCAACAATAGCATTGCCAAAGGAATCGGGGCACTGGAACCGACAAAGTCGATTAGCAACAACGCCCTATACAGCCTGCTGTACCCGGAATTTAAAAACGGAGAAGGCAGTTTATTTTATAAAGATTGGGATCTTTTCGACCAGATCATAGTTTCGGGAAATATGATTTCGCGAAAAAAAGGGCTGCATACCTCCACCCAGGACGCGGCTATTTTCAGTGCCGAATACCTGCTATTTAAAAGCAAAAACGGGGAGGCAAGGCCAAACCGCACCATGGGAGACAAATATTTTGGCGGGTACAGCGATCATTTACCGGTATATGTAAAATTATCCCTGTAAAAAGGACAGCCGTAATCTGGCTGGTGTTTTCTAAACTGACCGTAAATCTCTATTACATACCAGGCCTCATCGTTGCTTAGCAACGGTTTGAAAAGCCTGCCTTATTCCTGGCGGCCTGGCTCCCGATCGGGCATACGGGGCACCAGATCGAAATTAATTTCGTGCGTTAACACCCCGGTGGTATCGTAAAATTTCCAGGCGCCTACCCTGGCATCGTCGCGGTACATGCCTTCGATATATTTTTTGCCATTAGGATGGTACGCGATACCGGGACCATTTCTTTTGCCTGCTTTGTATTCGCCCTCACTCCACAAGATGCCGTTCTCGTACCAGGCTTTCCAGATACCTTCGCGCTCTTCATTCTTAAATTTACCATCCATTTTCACCTGCTTGTTCTGGTAATATACAATTTCGCGCTCTACCATAAGCTTTCCGGCTTTTTTATGATAATACCTGACTACGCGCGGATTGCCGTTCTCGTAAGTTGCTTCGATAACCTTTTTATGCGAGCAACCGAATGTAAGTATGGCAAGCAATGTGATAAGCAGTATTCTATTCATCAGTATTCCCTATCTGTCGAAAGTAATTCGTAATCCTTTAATTGCATCGTTTATAACGCCATCAGCATAAGCAAGATGACCATTTACAAACGTCTTTTCTACCCTGGTATCGAAGGTTGTACCTTCAAAAACCGACCATCCGCATTTATACAGGATATTTTCCTTTGTAACCCTGGTTTTCGCATCCGGATTTACCAACACCAGGTCGGCAAAGTAACCGGGGCGGATATATCCACGCTTTTCGATAGAATAACAGGTAGCCGGCGCATGGCACATCTTTTCCACCAAAGTTACCATATCTATTTTACCCTGTTTAACCAACTGCATCATTGCCGGTAGCGAATGTTGCACAAGGGGTGTGCCCGAAGGTGCCTTAAAATAAGTAGCATCCTTTTCGCCGGCCAGGTGCGGCGCATGGTCGGTCGAGATAATATCAACCGTGTTATCAATTAATCCTTGCAGCAAAGCAGCCCGATCGGAGGCAGATTTTACTGCAGGATTTACCTTAAGCCGTGTACCGAGCCGGGCATAATCTTCGTCGCAAAACCACAGGTAGTGGGTGCAAACTTCGGCGGTAATCCTCTTTTGTTCCAATGGCAGGCTGTTGCTGAGCAATCCCAATTCAACCGCTGTGGAAAGGTGGGTAATATGCAACCTGGTATTGTAAATACGCGCCAATGAAACTGCAAGCTCGCTGGAGCGATAACAAGCCTCGGCACTGCGGATAACAGGATGCATTGCTACAGGAACATCTTCACCATATTTATCCTTCATTATGCTGGTATTGGCCCGTATGGTTGCCTCGTCCTCGCAATGAGCAGCTACAGGGATGGGCGATCTTTTAAAAATTTCCTCCAGTGTGCTGAATTTATCGACCAGCATATTGCCGGTGGAGGCACCAAAAAATACTTTTACGCCACAAACCGTATGCGGATCGGCATTTACGATTTCCTCAATATTATCATTACTTGCACCCAGGAAGAACGAATAATTGGCCAGTGATTTTTCGGCGGCTAGTTCCATTTTCTGTTCCAGTAATTCCAGGGTAACTGTTTGGGGCTGAGTGTTGGGCATTTCGAAAAAGGAAGTAACACCACCGGCCACAGCTGCATGGCTTTCCGAGGCAATATCTGCTTTATGCGTAACACCGGGTTCGCGAAAATGCACATGGCAATCGATAATACCTGGCAACAACAGCAACCCGGCAGCATCAATAATCCGGCATCCGACTGCAGTTTGCAAATCGCCTTCGCCTACAGCCTTTATTTTCTGACCACTGATAAGAACATAGCCTTTAAATTGCTGCCCTTCGTTAACAATTGTTGCATTCCGGATTAAAACATCTGAGTTTTCCATATGATTTCGGGTGCCTGTAAAAACAGTACAAAAGTAATTCACTTCGGCATAGCTTTGCAGCGCGGGCTACAGTATGCCAATATTTATTCATAAAAAAGCCCTTCAGGCTGAATACCGAAGGGCTGGTTTATGTTCAGTAAGCATGGTCAGGCTTTAAGAGGTTTAATGGTTTTGAATCGCAGGCTGAGTACGCCCAGGAAGGCTTCTTTGAAGATCCGCGAGCTCATTTTCGAGGTACCTTCGGTGCGATCAGTAAATATGATGGGCACTTCCACAATCCTGAACCCGAGTTTCCAGGCTGTATATTTCATTTCAATCTGAAAGGCATAGCCCATAAATTTAATATCGCTGAGGTTTATGGTCCGCAATACATTGGCCCTGTAACACTTAAATCCTGCCGTGGTATCCTGAATAGGAACTCCCAGAACAAACCGCACATACATGGAGGCTCCGTACGACATCAGCACACGGCCCATGGGCCAGTTTACCACGTTAACTCCCTTGATATAACGTGAGCCAATGGCAACATCAGCGCCGTTTTCGCAGGCAGCATACAGGCGAACCAGGTCGTCAGGGTTATGCGAGAAATCGCAGTCCATTTCAAAGATATATTCATAGCCTTTTGACAGGGCCCACCTGAAACCATCGATATAAGCGGTGCCCAGGCCAAGTTTTCCCTTGCGCTCGAGGATAAAGAGTTTACCCTCGAATTCGGGCATCATTTGTTTCACAATGGTACCTGTACCATCAGGAGAATTATCTTCAACGATAAGCAGGTGAAAATCTTTGGTTAACGAGAACACCTTGCGGATCATCTTTTCGATGTTTTCCTTCTCGTTGTAAGTGGGAATAATAACTAGGCTATCGGACACAGGGCAAAAAATATTTAAGCAGCGAAATTATAAAAAATATTGAACGACGTGATTTATTTAAGAACTGTTATGATTCTTACTCCATTGTATCACATGATGTTTTGAAATATGCTTGCTTTTTGAAATGCAAAAATAGTGCTCAAAACAAAATCCATAGAATAAAGCAAGCCACTCCCGGTCAGGAAGTGGCTTGCAGTAACAATAAAAGATACCTATTTTACAATAAGTTTTTGTGAGTAGAAACCATTTTGGTTTGAAACTTTAATTAAGTACATACCTGGCTTAACCCCTGACAAATCAAGAGAAGTGCGGGTAACACCAAAAGCTGATTCCTGTGTCTTTTCATCCAATATACGACCCGAAAGATCGAACAGCTGAACCTTATACGAAACAGATTTTGATGACTTCACATCAATATTTACAAAATTGTTTGCAGGATTGGGGAAAACCAGCATATCATTTTTTGTAAAGCCTATTAGTTCGTCCATACTAACAAACACATCGGCCGATTTAATGAGCTGAACAAAATTCTGATGGTATAAATTGGCAATAGTTGCATCGTGAATACAAATTGAATTTTCATCATTATCATTATTCCCGCTGGCACTCCAGTTGTGCGAACCAGTCCAGACCAAAGGATCGGATGCTGTATTACTTTGATCTACAACCATATATTTGTTATGCATAACACCGCCTCCCTTGTAGTCGCCAAACTGGATACAGGATTTTTTCAAGGTATTGAATACGGTTGAATCAGGGTTTGGATAAGTTGGAGGATTGGCTGGTACTACCTCATCACTGAAATTATCAACCAGGAACCTGGCAGTAGCACCAGCTTTGGTAATATCAGAGATTGCATAAGCCATTTCTTTTCGGGTAATAAGCATTACTGCTGCTTCCATATCCGAATTTGCGGATTTTATCCTGTCAATAATCTCGACGTTCACATTATCGGAAGGGCTGAAATAACATTCAACCCACTTATTAGCCACCTTCAACTGGTGTGGCGTATTATCAGTTTTCTGGCTGCCAAATTTTGCATTGGTTGTATTGGCTGTTAATGTATTCGAACCCCACATTTCCTCAAACTCAACCTGGTATGTCTTGGCAAGACTTTGATCCTGAATTATAATAACATTATTGGCATCAGTGTTCATATTGTCTTTTGTCCAGTTTACTGAACCTGTCCAAAGTATGGGTTCATTTGCATTGCTCGAATTGGCATCAATAATCATAAACTTATTGTGCATAATACCATTTCGACCTGTTTTATCAGGACCTTTGAGCAGATGAACGCTTGAATTTAACTGAGGGATACCAAGGTTTGCAGTAGTCCCGCAATAAATTAACCTCACATTCACACCACGGTTTGCGGCATTATTAATCGCTGTTGAAATATTAGTTAAACCATCATTATTAATATTATAAATAGCAATATCGATAGTTTGCTTTGCGCGATTGATATAGTTAATGAGTGTATCATCAATACCCTGGTTCACGTATATTGCATTGGTACCAGTTGATACAGAATTATCAACTGGCGTATTGAAGTACACTTTCATTGCACCAGTTGAGTTTGATGCCGTTATGTAGGCAGCAATAGTTGATTTTGCAGTATCGGTACTAACAGTGCCACTCACCGAGTATGCCCTGGCATAAAATAATTCGGAAGCTGTACCCGGTATTGTGACTGAATGATCAGTACCACCTCCGGTGCCAGTAAGAATTCCCATTTCAAGGTTCCTGGAATGACCGTACTTTACAAAAGTTGATCCTGTATTATCTGTTGTCCAGTTAAGAGTTACAGAAGCGTTTGTAGCATCAGTAACAGTTACAGGCGTAGTTAGTTTAATAGACGAGTTTACAACTATATCATCCAAACTACGGGGAATAAGCTGATACCCTGTATTAGGAGTTGAGCTATATTGTCCCAGACATCCGGTAATATTAACTTTCCCAATTGGAATAAGTGTATTATTAATATCAGTTAGAGGCAATATCCGGACCTGCATGGTTTTACCGGCCCCATCAGTTACATTATAATTGAAACCTGAAGATCCGCCAGAAAAAGGTTTACCTTGATCGGCAGCTGCAAATTGTACATTCGTAATTTTCACCAATGTAGCTTCATTATCTTCGCCACCTGTACCAGTAATAATTTCATTGATACTCAGAGCAATGGGGTCAGGAAGCGTATTATTACTGGAAACAATAGTAACGCTTTGTACCGGGCTTATCTCCAACAGTGAATTATAATTTTTGAGAGTCCCCGTAACAGTTACAATATCACCAGGTTTAGCACCCTTGTCGCTAAATACCGTGCTGTATCCAGCAATTCCACCAGATTCGTCTTGGATATAATAAGTCCAGCCCATTTTTGAAGCATCGTTTAAAATAATGCCCCGTATTGTAACTGTACTACCAGCTGGCTGCGCCCTGGCCTGAAGAATCGGTATAATGGTCTGCCCACTAACGCTGATAATACACTGCATTAGGGCCGAAAAGAAGAGGGTAAATTTTTTCATAGTTTAAGTATTAAGTTGATTTAGATGATTACAATTTGAGGTTTATTATTATTTTTAGATGTGGGTAAAATAAAGCAACGGTTTTCAGTTGCATCATATTCAACCACTGAATGGAACATAGAAAATTTTCAGATTACACTAG
>CAYNVK010000217.1:0-3315 GCA_964400395.1 uncultured Lentimicrobiaceae bacterium
GCATTATTTCATCATGCTCATCGGGTCAACATCGGTATTCCAGGTTTCAACTTTTACTTTCAGCGAGCCATCTTTCTGCTTTTCCCAAATAGTAAGGTATTTGCCATGATCCTGCATCGGGCTTTCCATGCCGGGCATCGTCATGCTGATTTTGTATGTGCCGATTTCAGTAATCATATTGCCATTTACCAGTACTTTTATGGTAACGGGTTCAAAAGCGGTAATCTTAACGCCAGTCTTCATCATATCTTCACTGGCTTTGCGTATGGCGGCAATTCCTTCGTGCATGGGCTCATAACTCGGTAACGAAATGGCATCGGCCGCATAAAGCGACATCGATTTCTCGAGGTTGCCTTCGAGCATGTACTGGGTCATTTCCTTGTTGATCTTTTCAATCTTCGCCTTATAATCGGCTGCAGTTTGAGCTATAGCAGCATTAACCGCAAAAAAAACGGTCAACAGCAGGCAAAATGACAGAATGCTTAGTTTTTTCATAATCGACTGTTTTAAGGATGAATGAAGAAGGGATTTGGAATGTTTTTTTATATCGATTAAAACAAAGAAGGGGAGTTTTTGATTTTTCAATCTTGTTTATGTAATGTTAAATTGTTGGCATTGTGTTTTTTAAAAACATCTTATACATATTTTCTATTCGCCTGTTTTATACCTGCGGCAAATAATGCGGGTGGGTAAATCATTGGAGTGGCAAGTTGCTAATGCCAATCGGAACCGGTTCACCCGGGTTATGTCTTTGGCTTTCCCGTCATTTTTAGGAATATCTTTTTAAAAGATTCATAAATCATGTAACTTTGAAATATATTTAGCATCAAATAGCTATTTAACCGAGGATACTATTAGCCATCATATAATGAACAGAAAACTTTGTATTTTCATCTTTTCCTGCTTACTGGTAGCCGGAAATGCTTACCCACAGAAAAATATTGAAAAGGGTTTGGCCCAGATAACCCCTGAACTTGTAAAAAAGTATGTGTACTTTTTGGCTTCCGATTCAATGAAAGGGCGCAACACGCCCAGTGCCGAACTAGATAAAGCCGCCGATTACCTGGCTAAGGAGTTTGCCGCAATGGGAATTAAGCCTGTAAACGGAACATACTTTCAAAACATCCCACTGTGTTCGCGCAACCTCGATGTAAATAACTGTGCGTTGAAAATCAGGCTTGGGGAAAATAGCCGGGAGTTCAGTCTTAAAACGGACTATATTCCTTTTGAAACAACCGGTTCGGGAAAAGTAACGGCGGGAATTGTATTTGCAGGATATGGCATTACAGCCCCTGAGTATAATTACGATGATTATAAAGGCCTGGATGTGAAGGACAAAATTGTGCTGGTTTTAAAACATGAACCCGGAGAAAAAGACCCGAAATCGCCATTTGATGGGGAGAAAGATACAAAATACAGCGCGCTGAAAACCAAGCTTGACATAGCAAAGCAGCATGGCGCAGTTGGCGTAATGGTGGTAACAGATCCGCTAAACCACCTGATGCTTACCCCCCAGGGCTATCCATGGCCGAGCCTTTCGAAATATCTTCCGCAGGATAACCTGCCGATAGTAATGTGCGAAAAAAACGATCAGCTTCCTTTTGTGCAGGTTGGCGAAACCGTAATTCAATATCTGTTTGGAAGTGTTGATTCCTTAAAAGCAATCCAGAAATCCATGGATGAAAAGTTTATGCCGTTATCGTATGCCATCAGTAATTCGGTCTGCGAACTCAACACCATGGTAAAAACCCAGGATTATTCTGCCCGAAATGTAATCGGGTATCTGGAAGGCAAGGATCCGAAGCTGAAAAGCGAACTGCTTGTTATTGGCGGGCACTACGACCATGTGGGATTTATGAAAAAGCATAAAGAAGGAGAAGATTATATTTTCAACGGGGCCGACGACAATGCTTCAGGTACTGCAGGGGTGTTGGCTACTGCCAAAGCGTTTTCGGCCAATAAATCAAAACCAGATCGCAGCGTGTTGTTTATTCTTTTTGCCGGCGAGGAAAAAGGCTTGTACGGTTCCGATTTTTATTGTAAAAATCCTTTGTTGCCACTCAATAAAACAGTGGCCATGCTCAATATGGATATGATTGGCCGCAATGGAAAAGATTCGCTCGAAATTGAAGGCGAAAAGCAAAATCCCGACCTGTATCTGCTGGTAAAAACAGAAGCCGAAAAAATCGGGCTTAAGCTCATCGAACCTAAGGAAGACCTGTTTGCACGCAGCGATCATTATAATTTTTATAAAAACGGTATTTCTGCCATGGATATAACCTCCGGTCTTCATAATGATTATCACACCGTAAGAGATAATCCCGAAACCATCGATCCCGAAAAGATTGCGCTGATTTCGCAGTTGATCTTCAGGTCGGCATGGATAGTTGCCAACGACGGCAAGTATTACAAAACGGTAAAACTCAAGTAACAAAACGGCAGACAACGGAAATTTATTAACTGCCTGGTGGTTAGCTTTTTAAACAAAATTCAATCAATAAATCCATACAAAACTTTATCAAACATGATCATGAAAAAAAATCTGGTTGTAATAGCCTTAGTATTCGCAACATGTATGGCATACTCGCAGGAGCAGGTGCTTCTGAAATATGCCTTCGTAAAGGGTAAAACCTATGTTCAGCAAACGGAGTTGAAACAAAATATTACCCAGTCGATGGGCGGCCAGGAAATGAAAATGCAGGTCGACTTAAGTTCTGCCAATCAATTTGTTGTGGAAAACGTGCTTAATGACGGGAACGCTGCCATGTTGGTGTCACTCATGAATGCAAGTGTTCATTCATCGGGCATGGGTAAAGATACCACCATGAAATTTAATGATCTGAAAAATAAAAGCCGTATGGTTTTTTCACCCGATGGCAAAACCGTGTCAACCACCAAAATCGACTCGACTGATGTTGTTGGTATGATGGGCACACTTGATCAATTTGCGAAACTTACCTCTTTGCCGGGTAAGGCCGTAAAAATTGGTGAAAAATGGCAGGATAAAACCGTTGAGAACCGAAATGCGTCCAGCGGCAATCCGTTTGATGCCGAAGTTACAAGCAATACCGAATATACCCTGGTTGGCAAAGAAGCAAAAGACGGGAAAGAATATTACAAAATTGCTTTTAAAGGAACTATAGCTATTAATGGCAGCGGCAGCCAGATGGGGATGGAAATGTTTCTCGAAGGAACCGGCGCGGTAGAAGGATTCAATTATTTCGATCCCAAAACAACTATGATTGTTTATGCCGAAGGTACTACCGAAATGGATATGAACATTTCAATTTCGGGCCAGCAAAATATGACAATACC
>CAYNVK010000217.1:3415-6225 GCA_964400395.1 uncultured Lentimicrobiaceae bacterium
CTACCGAAATGGATATGAACATTTCAATTTCGGGCCAGCAAAATATGACAATACCCATGACACAGCGCATGACGACGGTCATAAAATTTGAGGAGAAAAAATAAATTTTGTTGCATAACGAAAAATCTGGTTGCGGGCTAATGAACGCCTGCAACCAGATTTTTTTGTTCTTATCCACGAAATTGGGACCTGATGATTTTACCCACCCGGGGTAAATTCCGGCTTATTTCCTGTACAGGCAACATTCAGGCAAAGCACTGTAAACGTTATCATCGGCTTTGTATTTGCCGCTATCGTGACCTGACCTGGCGATGGCTTTCTGTATTTCGGATGTTTTTGTTGCGTCGCCGTCAAACTGAGCTTTCACGGTTTTTGTTTTCATATCCCATACGGCCGATATAACTCCGGGTACCGATCTTGCTGCCTTTTCGATGCGTGCTTTACACATACCGCAGTTGCCCGAAACCGGGAAGGTTGCGGTAGCCATATTTTTTACGGCTGCTTGCTGATGATTCTGGCCGGCAGGTTCAGTTGCTGCAGGCATATCCATACCGGGCGTGCTGCTATGTGTATCTGTTTTCGGGTTCATCATGCTGGGTTTGCCTTCCAGTTGCGCCGAAGCATCCACGCTAAAAGCACCCTGGGTAACTATTTCTTCACCATCCATTAAGCCGCTCTCAACCACATAACTGTTACCCAGCATTGGCCCCAGTTCTATTTCCCTGATTTTGAATACTGGCTCATCGCTGCCAGGCTGCTTCACATACACAATGGATCGTTTGCCGGTCCACAATACGGCCGAGCGGGGTATCACCAGCTTGTCCCTGAACTGGTTGAGGGTTGCGCTTACGTTACCTGTGGCAAACATTTCGGGTTTTAGTTTCATGCCCTGGTTACCAATTTCGACCCTTGTTTTTGCCACGCGGGTTACCGGATCAATTACCGGATCAATAAATGCAATGGTTCCCGAAAAGTTCAGCCCGGGCATGGATTGTATGCTGAAGGATACTTTCTGCCCCGGCGACAGATAGGGGAGGTCGCTTTCGTAGGCATCGAACATAACCCATACACGCGATAGGTCAGCTACCTGGAAAAGCACTGTTCCGGGCGAAATAAAATCGCCGGTATTCACACGCCTGGCAGTTACAATGCCGGAAGCGTTGGCATACACTTCGAAACTGGGTTTTATTTTGCCCGAATTTTCGATACCTGCTACCTGGCTTTCGGTGAGTTTCCATTGCAGGAGTTTTTCGCGTGCTGCATCGTAAAGTACGGGTTGCGATTTTTTTGTGGCTGCCGTTTCGAGCAGTTCCTGCTGGGCGGTAACAAGGTCGGGCGAATAGATGCTGGCCAGCACATGGCCTTTTCGCACGGTTTCGCCGGTAAAGTTCACATAAAGCTTTTCGATACGCCCGGGCAGGTACGATACCAGGCTTTGCAACAGGCGTTCATCGGCCTGCACTTTGCCATAAAGCCGTATTTCCTTCACCGGGTTCTGTTTCGAAACCACGGTGGTGAGCACATTTGCCAGCTGCGCGGCCTCGCGTGTCATGTGAATGGCATCGGCATCATACGTTGTTCCTCCCTGCCTGAGTGGTATCAGGTCCATGCCACAGATAGGGCATTTGCCCGGCTCATTCATTTGTATCTGCGGGTGCATGGAGCAGGTCCAGGTTTCTTTTTTTGATGCTTCGGTTTCGTGCTTGTGGGTTGTTCCGGCGCCTGAAGGGGAATGGAAAAGTAACCATCCCAGGAAAATCCCTCCCGCCAGGATCAGGCTGAAGCTAATGTATTTGTTCGAAATTATATTTTTCATTTTCTGATTTATTTTTGAGTTTTTATTCAGTAAATGCGGCTAAGCGTTTAAGCCAGGCAATGGCTATATTGCTGTCAGCAATGGCTTCCATGTGCCGGTAATCAAAGTCAAGGGTTTGTTGCCTGAGGCGTAAAATATCGGTTAATCCCGAGCCTGATGCTGCAAAGCTTTTCATCATAATATTCAGCGATTTCGAAGCAAGCAACTGTTGTTCCGAATTTAGTTTTACGCGCCGCCCGGCATCCTGGTACAGCTGCATAGCCTGGTAATATTCGGTTTGTAGCGCATTACCCGTAGCTTCGTAATTCTGGCTGTTGGCCGATTTTAATAAATCAGCCTCTGCCTGCATGGCCCTGTATTTTTTCCGATAAATCGGCAAAGTAGCAGTTACCATGGGCATAATCATATCCCTGCCATTCATGGATGAGGCCGACATTTCACTTTTACTGATGAGCGAATAATTTACTCCCAGCCCCACCATAGGGTATCCCATCCGGGTAACCATTTGCTTGCGTGCTTCGAGCGATTGCTGCTCGTATTTTAGCATACTTAGCATCGGGTTATTGCGTATGCTGTCGGTTACTGCCAGCATCGAAAAGGGGAGGGCGTCAGCAAGCAGTGTATCCGGCAATGTTACCGGCAAATCAGCGGGCCTGTTCAGGTAAGCGTTAAAAGAGGCCGCCAGGCTGACCCACTGTGTTTTTAGCGATTCGATATTATTCTGCAACTCGTTTAGCTCGATCTGTATGCGATAAACATCGGTAAGCCCTGTGCTGCCTGATTGTGAAGCCATACCCGATGATGGCATTGCCGGGGTAGCCTGGCCTGGTTGAGCCGCTGATGCGTTACCCATGTTATTCATCCCGTTGCTTGCCGGTGCTGGATTGGTTGACGATGGCGATGCCATGCTGTTACCCGAAGTAACAATCCCGCTTGCTGAGGGTGCGGCTTTAAAGCGGGTGATGGCCAGCCGTTCGAGCGATTGAAGGATTTC
>CAYNVK010000218.1:0-6168 GCA_964400395.1 uncultured Lentimicrobiaceae bacterium
AGTAATTACAGGCGGATTGCCGGCAGGTGTCAGCGGAAGCTGGTCGGCAAACCAATTAACTATAAACGGAACCCCGGTATCATCAGGAAACTTCAGCTATACCATTACCCTAACCGGCGGATGTGGATCAGTGATAAAAACCGGTACCATTGGCGTTACCCCAAACAATACAATTACGCTTTCATCCGCTTTCGGATCGGACAACCAGTCGAAGTGTATCAATACCCCGATTTCGAATATTACCTACACAACCACGGGTGCTACAGGTGCAACAGTGAGTGGGTTGCCGGCAGGGGTAAGTGGCAGCTGGGCGGGAAATGTGTTTACAATCAGCGGATCAGCCACTGTATCGGGTACCTATAATTATACCATTACATTAACAGGCGGTTGCGGGGTAGTAACTAAAACAGGGATTATAAACATAAGTCCCGATAATACAATATTACTTTCCTCAATGCCCGGCACCAATAACCAGACCAGGTGTATCAATAGTTCCATTACAAATATTACTTATGCTGTAACGGGTGCCAGCGGCGCTACTTTCAGCGGGTTGCCGGCCGGTGTTACAGGCAGCAAGACCGGAAATGTGATTTCCATCAGCGGAACCCCGGTTGCAGCAGGTACATTCAATTATAAAGTTACCTTAACAGGTGGCTGTGGTACAGCTGATGAATCAGGAATAATAACCGTACTGCCGCAAAATACAATTACGCTTACTTCAGCTGTCGGTACTGATCACCAGTCGAAGTGTGTAAACACAGCCATTACACCGGTTACTTATGCAACCACCGGCGCAACCGGGGCTTCTGTTGCTGGTTTGCCGGCAGGAGTATCAGGTAGCTGGGCTGGTAATGTAATGACCATTAGTGGAACACCTACGGTTACCGGCACCTATAATTATACCATTACCCTGGTTGGCGGATGTGGAATTATTACTAAGACCGGTACCATAATAGTGGTAGCCAACAATTCGCTTCTTTTATCATCTGCCCCTGGCACCGACAACCTTTCGACATGCCTGAATGCGCCGATCATTAACATCACCTACAATACAACGGGTGCAACCGGTGCTGTTTTTTCGGGTTTGCCGGCAGGAGTAACAGGCAGTTGGGCAGCAAACGTGGTAACCATAAGTGGTACTCCATCGGTGAGTGGCACATTTAATTATACTGTAAGCTTAACCGGCGGTTGTGGCGCCGCATCAAAAAGCGGGATAATAAAGGTTAATCCCATACCGGTAGTTACAGCAACACCTTCATCACAATCCATATGTTCCCTGGCAGCCACATCCATATCGTTGTCGGGCAGTGAGCCGGGTACCACATTTTCGTGGAGTGTTGCACCTACAGATGTATCGGGAGCTTCGGCCGGATCGGGCAGTGCAATTGTACAAACCCTTACAGCTACGGCTACCGTGCAGGGTAAAGTTATTTATACCATTACTCCTGTAGCCAATTTCTGTGCAGGGGCTCCGGTTGATGTTGAGGTAACCGTGAAACCAAATCCGGTTGCATCCGTTTCGCCGGCAACGCAAACCATTTGTTCAGGAGCTGCTACCGCCATATCCTTATCGTCGAATATTGCAGGCTCAACCTACAACTGGACAGTAATTCAGTCGGGAGTATCGGGCGCAACGGCAACATCAGGTGTAGCGATAGCACAGGTGCTTACGGCAACAGGTTCGAACCCGGGAACGGCAACTTACAGTGTTTCGGCAACTGCCGCCGGTTGTACAGGAACTCCTGTAAATGCAGTGGTAACAGTAAAGCCTTCGCCGGTTGCAGTGGCTACACCATCTCCACAAACCATCTGTTCGGGTACATTAACTTCCGTTGTTTTAAGCAGCAATGTAGGTGGTACTTCATACAGCTGGACCCGGGTACTGTCGCCGGCAGGTAGTATTACCGGTTCGGCCAACGGAAGCGGGAGTACAATTTCACAACTTCTTACCAATACTACGCTTTCGCTGGCAGATGTTACTTATACGGTAACACCCGTAGCCGCTGGTTGTAGCGGTGCCCCGATTACGGTTGTGGTAACTGTAAATCCCCTGCCTTCGTTAAGCAGTCCCCTGGCCAATTCAGTTTGCAGCAATGTTCTGTTTACGTACCTGCCATCATCAAATGTAGGTTCAACATCCTATACCTGGAGCAGGGCAGCAGTGGTTGGAATACTGAATGCAGCGTCAACCGGAAGTGGTAACATTAGCGAAGTACTGGTAAATACCACAGGAACGGCCAAAACGGTAACTTATAACTATACGCTTACCGCGAATGGATGTTCAAGAACGCAGGCTATAACAGTAACGGTAAATCCTTCACCTGTTTTACTCAGCCAGGTTTCACCTCTCGCCGTGTGCAGCGATGCTGATTTTAATTATACGCCGGTGAGTTCGGTTACAGGAACCAGTTTTACCTGGTCGAGAGCCGTTGTTGCCGGGATAAGTAACAGCGCGAATACAGGAACCGGGAATATCAGCGAGGTGCTGGAGAATACATCTGCCGCTGATGTGGCAGTTGCGTATTTGTATACCATGAATGCCGGTGGATGTTCAGGAAATGCCATTGTTACTGCTACTATAAAACCCAGGCCGATGCTTTCGGGCAGCCTGACGCCGGCAGCTGTTTGCAGCAATTCAGTGTTTAGCTATTCGCCTTCGAGCCCGGTAGCAGGAACAACTTTCAACTGGAGCCGATCGCCGGTTACCGGCATCAGCAACGGGCCTGCTTTTGGAGTGGATGATCCGCTTGAGACCTTAATAAATACAAACACCAGCCCGGTGAATGTTACCTATAATTACACACTCTTCGCCAATGGATGTTCGCGGGCGCAGAATGTTACGGTGAGTGTAAAGCCGGAACCTAAAGTGAATGTTCCTGCCGACAAAGAATTATGCAGTGGCGTTAATACACCGGTTATTGCTTTGATAGGCACTGTGACCGGCAGCACTTATACCTGGGTAAACGATAATACAGGGATTGGGCTTGCTGCAAGTGGCAACGGGGATATCCCCTCATTTGTAGCTACGAACTTCAGCAGCCTGCCAATTCATTCAACAATAAGTATTACGCCATGGGCTGCAGGATGTTCAGGAACTATTGAATCGTTTATGATTGTGGTAAATCCTACAGCTTACCTTGATGTTCAGGATGACCAGGCTATTTGTAATGGATTACCAACCAAAGCGGTATTGTTTACAGGGACGTTGGCCGGCGTCAGCTGGAGTAATGATCATCCGGAAATTGGCCTTGCCGCATCGGGTACCGGAAATATCGGATCATTTACAGCTGTAAATCCCGGAACAAGCCCGATAGTTGCAACCATAACGGCAACCCCGCATTTTTCAACCAGTGGATCGGGTTGCGATGGCTCACCAATAAGTTTTACCATTACCGTAAATCCTACGCCTGCTGTAAACGCGTTAAGCAGCGAGGTACTCTGTGCCGGGGCTAACCATGCCAGTATTATATTTTCGACAGCCGCCAGTGGCGGGATCCCCACATTTAACTGGAGCAGCAGCCAGGATATTGGTTTTGGCACTTCAGGCAGCGGTGATATACCTGCATTTATTCCTGTTAATGCCGGGTTAACACCCGTTTCGGCCACCATAAGTGTTAATTCAACCTTAAACGCCTGTTCAGGGGCTGTGAATAGTTTCAGCCTAACGGTTAATCCCACTCCTACAGTAATAAAGCCTGCAAACCAAACTGTATGTAACAATACCATGACAGCTGCCGTTCATTTTACAGGCAATGCCACCTCGTTTACATGGACAAACAGCAATACGGGTATTGGTCTTGCAGCCAGCGGAACAGGGGATATACCATCATTTTTGGCTGTAAACTCAGGCAGTTCACCCACCGGGGTAGCTATCACAATTACACCGCTATACACTAATGGTGGAAAAACTTGCCAGGGAACGCAAAAGGTGTCGGCATTTATTGTAAATCCTTCACCATCATCAACTATTTCGGGAAGCGCTACAGTATGCCAGTATGCAGCATCGCCACAGCTCACGTTTACCGGAACATCAGGTTTGGAACCTTATACTTTTACCTACCAGGTAAACGGAGGTGCAAGCCAGACCATTTCGACGGTTTCAGGTAACTGGATAAAACTTGGGGTACCCACAACCAATGCCGGTACTTTTCAATACAAGATCAATAATGTAACAAGCAGTTATGGCTGTTCCAGCACACAGTCGGCAACAGCAACAGTTGTTGTAGAAGCAGCGCCTACAGCCACCATAAGCGGAACCGTTTCAGTTTGTCAGAATTCAACCTCTCCGCTCATCACTTTTACAGGTGCCAACGGTACTGCGCCCTATACTTTCTCCTATAAAGTGAACGGCGGGGCACTGCAAACCATTACTACTACTTCAGGCAACAGTATTACGCTGGCAGCATCAGCAGCAACTTCGGGTACTTTTGTTTACGACCTGGTGAGTGTTGCTTCTGTTACCGGATGTTCGCAGGCACAGGCCGGCAGTGCAACAATCACATTAAATTCAGCACCAAATGTTTTAATAAGCAATCCTGCTCCTGTTTGCTCGCCGGCAACAGTTGATATTACAGCCCCGGCAGTTACCCTTGGGTCGGCTGCAGGGTTAAATTACACATACTGGACCAATGCCGCGGCAAGCGTATCGTATAATACCCCGACAGCAGCTGTTGCAGGTTCGTATTATATTAAAGGAATTGAGCCCGTATCCGGATGTTATTCCATTCAGCCTGTTATTGTTACCATTAATACCACGCCTACCCTGGTGGTTAATAACCCGGCACCGGTTTGTGCCCCGGGAACATTAAATTTAACCCTGCCAGCCATAACTTCGGGTTCATCTGCAGGGCTTACACTCACTTACTGGACTGATGCTGCAGCAACCATTCCTTATCCAACACCGGCAAATGCCGATGATAATACTTACTACATAAAAGGAACTTCCGCATCAGGATGTTCGGTTGTAAAACCGGTTGTAGCATCAGTATATGCAACTATCGGATTACCGGTATTTGCCATGGGTACAACCTCAAATGCCTGCAAAGGATCGGCCCCGATAACCTATACAGCTTCGGTAACCAATGCCTTTACTTTAACATTTAGCCTGGATGCTGCAAGCCAGCTGGCAGGCAACAGTATTAATGCCGTAACCGGGCAGGTGACTTTTGCTCCCACATTTACAGGCACTATCCAGGTTACCGCTACCGCAACAGGATGCGGAGCCCCTTCCACGGCAATACACACCATTACAGTTAATCCTACACCAACAGTAACGCTTACGGCTTCGCCAAGCACTGCCATTTGCGAAGGTGCCAGTGTTACACTAACTTCCACCAGCAGCGGAGGCAATGTGATGAACACGTACTCCGGGAATTCAGGAAATGTAAACATCGCAATACCTGATAACAGCAAAACAACATCAGCCAGTTCGTCAATCACATTATCCGGAAGTGGTGGCGCTACTCTGGCTGCAACCGATATTGTGATAGTTACATTAAATATCACGCATACTTCTGACAATAACCTGGATATCTTCCTTGTAGATCCATCAGGGACAAAAGCAATGCTGCTATCGTCGGATAATGGAAACACGAATAACCATTATACAAACACTGTTATTCGTACCGATGCTACAACCTCGATTACAGCCGGAACAGCTCCATTTACAGGTAGCTACAAGCCAGAAGGATCAATAAGTGCAGCGCCTGTTTTAACGGGTGCCTCAGGAGGTGGCAATTACAGCCTGGTAATTCCTGCAAGTCCAATATTGGGCGCAAGTGTTGATGGCGCATGGCAATTGAAGGTTTTTGATGATGCTTCCGCCGAAACCGGGACGCTAGACAGCTGGTCTTTATCCATTTTACAACCTTCAGCTATAGGGTATACTTCGGTGGTGAATGGTCCGCAAACTATTGGTGCAATTACATATTCAGGAGTCAATAAGTCAGTAGCCACTGCATTGGTAACACCGCCAGCGGGTACTCAAACCTATACAATGACCACTACGGATGTGAGCGGATGTTCGGCAACTTCGAATGCAGTTTCCATTGTTGTGAAACCGGCCCCTATACCCGTTATCAGTGCCGATTACTGTACGTTCCGGCCAAAGGTAAGGCTTACTACCCCAACCTGTGCTTCGTGCACTTACCAATGGAATACAGGAGCTGT
>CAYNVK010000219.1:0-6156 GCA_964400395.1 uncultured Lentimicrobiaceae bacterium
CGCAATTGAATAAATACTATATGCCGGAACCCATATCTGCCAGTTTTACTTTTCAGTAGCCTGGGTTTCGCCAACCAGCCTGCTGTGCCTCATGCCGTAACCGAAATAGAGTATTAACCCAATCACGAGCCACACCAGGAAACGCATCCAGTTGGTGATGCCCAGTTCGCTCATCAGGTACAGATTGGTAAGCAACCCAAGTACAGGGATAAGCGACCATTGCCTGACTACGGAAATTACCGTGGTAAGTACCGAAACCACTGCAAAAACAAAAAACGGCAACTGGCTGTGAAAGCCTTTGGCCATGTGGCCGCTTCCATTAAAAACGCCAGCCAGAAATCCTGGATTTGAATACCAAACCATGAAAAAAATGACAGCCCATATGGGTAGTAAAAACCAGCGGCTGTTCACATACGGAACATAAAATCCCTTTTTACCAACATCCTTGTTTCCCCTGGGGTGAAGGATAAGCACGCCGCCCGAAACAAGAATAAATGCAAACAAGGTCCCGATACTGGTAAGATCCGTGACTTCGGTAAGGTTCATAAACAAAGCCGGTATAGCAACCAGGAAACCGGTAATAATAGTAGCAAAAGCAGGGGTTTTGTATTTTTTGTGAAGTTTGGAAAACCGCGGAGGCAGCAGCCCGTCGCGGCTCATGCTCATCCAGATACGGGGTTGCCCCACCTGGAAAACCAGCAGTACACCGGCCATAGCTATTACTGCCCCCAGGGCAATGATACCTGATAACCTGGTGAGATGCAGCTTCTCGAAGGCGAACGCCAGCGGGTCCGAAACTCCTAACTGGCTGAACGGAACCATGCCGGTAAGCACCAGGCTGATAGTTACATAGAGCAGGGTGGTGATGGCAAGCGCATAAATCATGGAGCGGGGTAGATCGCGGCGCGGATTGCGACATTCTTCGGCAGTAGTCGAAATGGCATCGAAACCGATGTACGCAAAAAACACACCCGAAACGCCTTTCAGTACACCACCTATCCCATTGGGCGCAAAAGGGCTCCAGTTCTTCGGGTCGATATAAAACGAACCTACAGCAACCACCAGCATCAGGATGCCGATTTTTATCAGCACCATAATATTGCCTGCCATTTTGGTTTCGTAAATGCCTTTGTACACCAGCCAGGTGATGAATACCACAATGCCGAGGGCGGGTATATCGGCTATAAAGCGTATGTTACCGAGGTGTGGTGCTAAAACCCAGGCCTGGTATGCTTCGCGCAGGTTACTGTCCAGCGAGGCCAGGGTGGCCCCCGACTGCAGTTGCTCAGCAGCCAGTTTAAAACCTTTGGCAGCACTCAGGTAATCGATGGCCAGGTATTCGGGAATATGAATCTGCAGGCCATTGAGCAAGCCGGTAAAATAACCCGACCACGATATGGCAACGGCAATATTGCCAATGGCATATTCCATAATCAGGTCCCAGCCAATAATCCAGGCGATAAGCTCACCAAAACTGGCATAGGCATATGTATATGCGCTTCCGCTGATGGGTATGGCCGAAGCAAACTCGGCATAGCACATGGCTGACAAACCACAGGCAATGGCCGTAAAAACGAAAAGCAGCGAAACAGCCGGCCCGCCACTGGCAGCGGCATTGCCTATGGTGCTGAAAATACCTGCACCAATTATGGCAGCTATACCCATGGCAGTGAGGTCGCGCACCCCCAGGCGGCGCTTCATCAAATCAGGATTACTCGCGTCGGCATGACTGAGAATCATTTCAATCGATTTTTTCCTGAAAAGGTTTTGCATCATAGGGAACTTGCGCGGTAAATGTAGCAAATATTTGAAGAACAAATGCCGTTTCCGCTGATTTCATCGCGCTAAAAACCAAACCTGGAATTGTAATCACAACAAATCAACTGAGAATTAATGCTCTTGGCTTTCAAATAAAAAAGCGCCTCAAAAAAAGCGCTTTTTAAAAAGTATTCCAGAAAAAAAACAAGGCCGATGCAATTAATTTAGCTTCTTTAGCCTGCCTGCTACTGTATGGGGCTAATGGTGAGTTCAAGCCCGCTTTGCAACAACACCTCCATGGGCAACGCAGGGATATTTCCATTCAGATTTCCATACACGGTTAAAATGAAAGGATCCTTAATTATTGAAAGCAGATCGGTATCTTTTACTATAAAATCGATAGTGCGATCGGTTGAATTGATTACAGGTGCAGATGCAATTTCAACCGGGGTTCCGCCAACCGGTGCAATTTTTACGCGTGCTGAGTTCAGCCAGTTGAGGTTTGACGTTTCAGGCTTATCGATGGAGAACTTAAGTTTATACAAAGTGACACGCTCCACAAATTTGGCGCCTGAACCAGCAATACTATCCACATTAATAGCATCGTACGGTTGCGAAAACAATTCAATCTCAGCTTTGAGTGACGACAATTTATCAATATTATAGCGGCTGTCCGGAAGGTCGTATTTCACCTTAAAGGTGGTTGCTTCTTTCAGCTTTTCGCACGATGGTAACAGGAAAAGGGCTATTCCAATGCCCGCCAGGAGAAATAAGGTAATCCATGATTTGGTTTTCATACACAAAGGTTTAAAGATTTGATCAATTGAGTGCAGTGGTACACAAGCTGAAGAGAACAGATTTACATTGAAACGAAGCTTCCGCTTTTTTATGATGTGTGCCTCATATTTAATAACCGACCACGGAAATGGTAACTGCGTGTGCAGACACTTTTCTACTGCGCTTAACATGCTGGCTATTGTATTGCAGGTGGTTACGATGAATCATTTATTTTTCAAATACTGAGGGTTTGATTTCAAAAGGCTGTCAATCACCTTCGGCATGTACCAGGCAACATCATCAGCTTTTTGGAGGGGTAATGTGCCTATATTAGCCGAAACAAAAAAATTCAGTACTTTTAAACCCGGATACTAATTCAGCCACACGGCCGTTAGTACCCATATCAACCCATATTATCCATTAAAACTCTACCTTATGAAAGTGAGAATTCATATCCTGCCGGTTCTACTCATTGCCACCTGCTTCAGTTTGTTTACCGCATGTAATAAAGTCCCTGAGCAGGATTTATCCAAAGCCACCGCCGTTGATAACAGCAGCATAATAGCTGAACGCATGTTCAACGATGTTGGAAAATACACCTCGGGGGTGCTCACTGATAACAAAAAAAGCACTTTAAAATCAATTGCTGCCGATGTGAGCCCTATCAGCAGCTGCCTGCGTGTTTATTTCGATTTTAATTCGTCGCCAAATAAACTGGTTCTTGATTTTGGTACTGAAAACTGTTTCTGCGAAGACGGACAGAACCGACGCGGAAAGATATTGATCACTTACGATGGCGGGTACACGGATTCAACAGCTACCCTGAACACTACGTTTGATGGCTATTATGTAAATAACAACCAGGTAACCGGAAACAGAACACTGAGCTATAAAGGGTACAACCAGGCAAAAAAGCCAAACTGGACAGTTATCGTAAACGGGTCAGTTATCCTGGCTAACAATGGCGGAACCATTACTTACCAGGCCACCCACAACACAGCCATGGTTGAAGGCGAAAACACCATGGATTATAAAGACAATGTTTTTGAAACCACAGGCTCAGCCTCAGGAATAACTCCTGCCGGACAGGCTTTTACCGCCCTGGTTACCACACCGCTTATCAGCACTATGAAATGCAACAACTTTGTGAAAGGTGTTGTTGAATTAACGCCTTCAGGCGAACCCAAACGTACGCTGAACTATGGTGAAGGAGATTGCGACAACAAGGCGAGCCTTACAGTAAGTGGCATTACGTTTAACGTAAATCTACCCTAACAACGGCTGAACCGCTAATAAAAAAAGCAGGATGTCAACATCCTGCTTTTTTTATTTTATTTGCTTTATATCAACCACGGCCTGAACTATTCCTTCGAGGTCGATGCCACATTCGTGGTGAAGTTCTTCGAGGGTGCCTTGTTCAACAAAACGATCGGGTATACCCAGCCGGTAAACCTGAACATCGGAGTATCCATTATCATTTACAAATTCGGTAACCGCACTTCCAAGCCCGCCGATCACGGAACCATCTTCGAGGGTAATTATTTTGTTGTACTTTTTACAGATGCCATGCAGCAATTCTTCATCGATAGGTTTCAGGAAACGGATATCATAAAGCGCGGCCTCTATATTTTTCTCAGCCAGCGCAAGGCAGGCTTCCAATGCAACATTACCGGGATGCCCGATCGATATTATGGCCAGGTCCTTACCCTCGCGTATCAGTCTTCCTTTACCAACAGGCAGCATAGCTAACGGGGTTTGCCATTGCGGCATAACCCCACGGCCGCGTGGATAGCGTATTGCAAACGGCCCCATGTTTTCGAACTGTGCCGTGTACATCATATTGCGCAACTCTTCCTCATTCATGGGCGAGCAGATCGTCATATTCGGGATAGCGCGCAGGTAAGCCAGGTCGTAAACACCGTGATGGGTTGCACCGTCCTCTCCAACCAATCCTCCGCGGTCGAGGCAGAAAACAACATTCAGTTTTTGCAGGGCAACATCGTGAATCAGCTGGTCGTAAGCGCGCTGCATAAAGCTGGAATAGATATTGCAAAACGGCACCAGGCCATTGGCAGCCATACCGGCCGAAAAAGTAACTGCATGCTGCTCGGCAATTCCGACATCGAAAGCACGATCGGGCATTTTGGCCATCATCAGGTTGAGGGAACAACCGGTGGGCATGGCGGGAGTTACCCCCACTATTTTAGGATTCTTTTCGGCAAGTTCGATAATGGTTTTACCAAAAACAACCTGGTACTTGGGTGGCTGATTTTTACACTTTGTTTCCTTGAGCTCACCGGTTTCCATATTAAATATGCCAGGCGCATGAAACAGGGTTTGATCTTTTTCGGCTTTTTCGTAGCCTTTGCCTTTAACGGTGATAACATGCAGTAGTTTTGGGCCGGGGATATTCTGCAAGTCGCGCATCAGGTGTACCAGTTTCACCACATCGTGCCCATCTACGGGCCCAAAATACCTGAATCCGAAAGCCTCGAACAGATTACTTCTCTTGAGCAGCGATGCTTTTACGGCATTCCCGATTTGTTTTACCACAGCTCGGGAGTTGGCACCATAACTCGTATTGCCACCCATAAGCCACCAAACTTTATCCTTAAAGCGATTATAGGCCTGTGATGTTGTAATATCAGTGAGATACCTGGAGAGTCCGCCTACATTTTTATCGATGGCAATTCCATTATCATTGAGTATTACCAGCAGGTTCGATTTTGACCCCCCGGCATTATTAAGGGCTTCCATCGCCATTCCGGCTGTCATAGAGCCATCGCCTATCACGGCAATGCTTTGCTGGTTTTTTTTGTCGAGCAGGGCCGAGGCTACAGCCATTCCTAAAGCCGCCGAAATACTTGTGGACGAATGCCCGGTACCAAAGGCATCGTATTCACTTTCGGCCATCCTTGGGAAGCCACTTATACCATGGTAGGTGCGGTTTGTGTAGAAAATATCTTTACGGCCGGTAAGTATTTTATGGGCATAAGCCTGGTGGCCTACATCCCAGATCAACTTATCATTCGGAGTGTTAAAAGCGTAATGGATAGCAGCGGTAAGCTCAACCACGCCCAGGCTGGCACCCAGGTGACCGGGGTTACGCGAAATTACCTCGAGAATAAACTGTCGGATATCCTGACACAACTGCGGAAGCTTTTCAACCGGAAGTTTACGAAGATCTTCTGGTGAATTGATATCCGATAATAATGTGCCTTTGGCAGGAGTCATGATCCTAAATTTGGGGGTGTAAAAGTAAGATTTTCCTGATTAAACGATGCTGATTTCCGATTATTATTGGCGTTATGGATTGTTAACAAAAGAACCGGGATATGCCTTTGCGGCCCCGGTTCATTGAATGTCAGTTTATTAAAAAGTTATACACAGTATGCCCTGTGAGCAGATTTAAACCGGGTTGCTACAAAAATCCCAGTTCCAGCATTCCTGATTCGCTGATCATATTCCGGTCCCAGGGCGGCTCAAATGTGAGAGTAACTTTCGAATCGGTTACGCCTTCAACATTTTTTACGGCTTCGTGCACTTCAATGGGCAGGCTTTCGGCTACCGGGCAGTTTGGTGCGGTTAAGGTCATGGTTACATGGGCTACGAAATCGTCGT
>CAYNVK010000220.1:0-6155 GCA_964400395.1 uncultured Lentimicrobiaceae bacterium
CCACTTTATGACAATTCATACATAGGTTGGCCGAAGGGAAACCGGCTGATTTACTTTGTGTGGCAATTGAATGGCAGTATTTACAATCAATTTTATTCTGGCCAGCGTGCACTTTATGCGAAAATTTAATGGGCTGGTCGGGCATATAGTCTTTGGTTCGGCCAAGTTTAATCCCTTCCTGCACGGCAAGGGTACCATGTACGCTCAATCCGGTAATGATGATTAACACATGAATAACCCGGTATTTTACTTTTTTAAACCAGATAAGATCGGCAAGTGCCAGGGCCATTAATAATCCAAGGAACAAAAACAAAAGCAATCGTGCCGGGAATATCTTTTCCCATTCCATTCCTGTTTTACCTACAACCGATAAGTAGGCTGAAATATCGTAGATCTCTTTGTCGGATAACTGAAGACCTTTGTGAACCTCGGCCATTTTTGTGGATGTAGGCTCGCGCAACACCTGGTACAGATTAGTTCCGTTGGGTTCCTGCCAGGCTTTGGCCAGGTCGTATGCCGATGGATTGAAGTTGAGCGAATCGGTAGCGATCACCGCGTGACATGACACACAGTTCAGCGTAGTGCCTTTTTCGAAAGGCAGCACGCCAGAGAACAATCTCTCACCACGAACAATTTCATCGCGCCAGAAATCGGTCTTTTTGGTAATATCTACACTTACCTTAACCGCTTCGGCTGGTTTGTAAGTTTCGATATAAGTGATCAACTGGTTCAGATCATCATCAGTTAGTGATTTGTGATCCGGCATCGGGATTTTACCGTTTTCGTTAAAAACCTGTACAGCAATTTTATCGCCCGATTTAATCATGTCCTGCGATGCCGTAATGAATTTCTTCATCCAGGCTTTCTCGCGCCTTTTTGTAACGTCTTTTAAACCGGGGCCAACTAGTTTTTCTTCTGTCAGTTTATGACATATAGCACAGTTTTTCTCAAAGATTTCCTTGCCTTTATTCTGCGCATGTGAAACCGAGCTGATCAATACGCCTGCCATCATAAAAATTATGGGCGCTGCCAGTTTTATTGCTATCAGTTTCTGTTTGTTGGATGCTTGTAGGTGCATACGTATTTACTGATTAATATGGTATATAAAATGACAATACAGCTACGCTGCACTGCAGTGTAACTGTATGTCGTTTATGAATTGGAATGTTGAAAAGGTAGTCGGAATTGTAAGGTTGTAATCATGCTTTGGTATAAACTTGTTTCTTGAGTCTCAGCACAGCGAATATAGATAATTAGCCAACGGTACACAATACTAATATTTAAGATTTTTTAACATTTTGATTGTTTGGATTTAGTCTAAATAAGCAAATAATTCTCAAAGCCTGATTAACATTCAGAAAATGAAATAAATATATTTGTAAATGTCATTCTAAATAGAAAACTCTATTTTTGGATTTAAGTATATAAATACCGGATTAAATTAATTATATAATACTAATAATCGTGTAGTAGTCAAATAAAAATTAAGTAAAAATAATCTGTGTTTTTCTGATAACAGCATTTTCCCAGCAAAAAGTCAGGATTATGTATGGCTGGCAGCCCATGAAAAAGGGAAGCTCATTGCTGGCTTCCCTGTATAATGTTTGCATAAAAAGCAGGTGAAAGATCAAATTATCGACATGCTTTTTTGGATTTTTAAATACTGTTTTGTCCCGGGGTACTACCAACTACCGCCGGCGCCGCCACCTCCGAAACTACCACCGCCAAATCCGCCGAATCCGCCGCCACCGCCGCCAAATCCGCTGTCGCCGCCACTGCCGCCGCCAAATCCACCTCCACCCATCATCCATGGGAAAAAGAGCATGCCGCCTGTACCTGAGCGGTTAATGGTGCGGTGGTTGTTATTGTTACGGGAAAGCAGGAATATAATGATGATAATTATAATTACAATAAATGCAACCGGTGAGTTTTTCTTCGCTTTTGAATATTTTTCGGCCTTGTATTCGCCTTTTACCAGCGACATTATTACATCCGAAGCGGCATCAATCCCTCCAAAATAATCATTTTGCTTAAAACGGGGAATCATTTCATTGTTTACAATATCGTAGGCTGTGGCATCGGGTACAAATTTTTCGACTCCATAACCTGTAGCTATGAATGCTTCGCCGTTTTCAGCAGCGCTTTTAGGTTTTATTAAAACCACGAAACCATTGTCGAACTGGCTTCCGCCAACACCCCATTTTTGGCCAAGCTGCTGGGCAAAATCAGCTTTTTCGTATCCATTTAATGAAGGTACAATTACCACGGCAATCTGAACCGAAGTGGAATCGTTAAAAGCAACCATTTTGGTTTCCAAACGCTGCAGTTCATCCGGACTCAGCAAATTGGCAAAATCATTTACCAGCCGTGGCGGATCGGGTTTTGCGGGTATTGCGTCCTGGGCAAAACCTATCCCGTAAATCAGCAAAAGGAGAAATGTAAGAAAGAAAGGTTTGAAATATTTTCCGGTTTTCATAGTCATTTTTTCGGGAAATTGGATTAGGATACTGGCAGTTGATTAGCTGAACGATATATCGTCGGAGAGTTCATTTTTGTCGTCGGGCAGGTGCGGGAAATGTTTCTTCAGTTTGGTGCCAATTTCGCTGATAGCTTCAATCAGGCCTTCCGTAAACTGGTTTTCGCGGAAATGATTCAGCATCTTGTTTCTTACACTGTCCCAAAAATTTTCGGTAACCACTTCGTGAATGGCTTTGTCGCCGATAATGGCAAATTTGCGGTTTTTAACGGCCAGGTAAATCAAAACCCCATTCCGGTTTTCAGTGTTTTCCATTCCCAGTTTCTGGAATACGGCCAGGGCCCTGTCCAATACTTCACCTGTGCAGGTGTTTTCGATGTGCACGCGTATCTCGCCAGAGGTATCCAACTCAGCATTTAATATAGCCTGGCGGATTTCGTCCTGCTGTTGAGCTGTGAAAAAATTACTTGCATTAGGCATGTCTATAAGTCTGTTAAAATATTTTTTTACATTCAGAGGGGCGAAGGGGAGAAGCGGAGAGGAGCGATATCAAAATATTACCTCAAACCAAGACTTTAGTTCAGGATAATTTCGTCTAACCAGCCTGATCGAGGCAGACATATCGGAGGCTTCTGTCTTCTGACTTTTACTCAACTTATTGTAAGTATTTAGCAAGTTTAAACAGTCTTTATAATTATTGCTATTTATGTTGATGTAAAAGATAAAAACAAAGAAGCCAGGAGCGGGAAAACAGGGCAAATTATAAATAACCTCCATGTATTTGAACTGCTTTCTTACGCCTGACTTCTTTATATCCGGTTCCTTTCGGGATTCATTCTGTAATTTATAAGCCCGGATGCTGCTTATTATTACGCTTGAATTGGAAATCTGAAGATTATAGAATCAGCATTTACATGTTATTTATGCTAACTTTCATAATAACCCAGATCAAAGGCTATACCTAGAATTCGACCTTAGGTGCATTTTCTGCGCCGGCCTGGGCTTCAAAGTATGGCTTTTTCTCGAAACCGAACATCCCGCCTAAAATATTGGTTGGGAAACTCCTGAGTGTAGAGTTAAATTCATTTACCAAACCGTTAAAGTTGCGACGTTCAACATTAATGCGGTTTTCAGTTCCTTCGAGCTGTGCCTGCAACTGCAGGAAGTTCTGGTTGGCTTTCAGGTCGGGGTATTTTTCAACCGTCACCAACAGCCTGCCAAGGGCCGATCCTAACTCGTCCTGTGTTTTCTGGAACTGTGCGAGGGTATTGGCATCGAGTTTGGCCGGGTCTATGTTAATAGTAGGCTTGGTAGCAGCAGCCCGTTGCTCAATAACTTTGATCAGCGTTTCCTGTTCGAACTTGGCATAGCCTTTCACGGTGCTCACCAGGTTGGGAATCAGGTCGGTACGCCTTTGATACGCACCCTCCACGTCGGCCCAGCTCTTATTCACTTTTTCTTCGGCCTTAACAAGCCCGTTATAGGTGCCTTTTGTCCACGAGAACAGGACTACAACCAGTAATACTATTACGCCTATGATGATCCACGATTTTTTCATTTTTCTGATTTATTGGTTACGGTTTATGGTTTATCAAATGTATGCAATTATTGTATGATATCAACACTGCGTTTTATAAAACCGGTGAGTGCCTCGCCTTTCAACAGGTTTTGCGAAAGCAGTGCCAGGTCGATGAGTTGCTTTATCATTTTTTCTTTCTCCTCCTGGCTTTCCGATGCAAGCAACTGTCCCATCAGTTTGTGGTTCGAGTTGAGCACCAGGTTGTAACTATCGGGCATATTACCCATAAAGGCATATTGCCCGCCACCCATTGCCGACATGTCCTTCATCCGACGCATAAATTCATTCTGGGTTACAGTTACCGGCAAATCGTTTTCGCCCAGGTTTTCGACACTGATATGGTAAACGGCTTTATTTACCTGGCTCTCGAATAACCCGGTGAGTTGTTTGGTTTGCTCTTCCGATAGTTTCGAAGGCAGATCGTCAGTTTTTTTAATCAGTTTGTCGGCTACTTCGGCATCAACACGCACGAAATGGCTCTTCTCGAACTTTTGCTCCAGGGCATTAATAAAATGGTTATCAATGGGGCCGTCGAGCACAAGTATGTCGTAACCACGTTCCTGAGCATTCTGAATATAGCTGTGCTGATCTTCGGTATTCGAAGTATAAATATAAGTCAGGCTGCCTTCTTTATCGGTTTGGTTTTCCTTGATATAGTCCTTGTATTCGGAAAGGGTGAAATACTTATCGTTTACATTTTTGAAGAGGCAGAATTTTTCGGCGCGATCGAAGAATTTGGGTTCTGAAATCATACCGTATTCGATAAATACTTTGATGTCGTCCCATTTCTTTTCGAATTCCTCGCGGTTGTTTTTGAAAATTTCTTCCAGTTTATCAGCCACTTTTTTCATGATGTGGCCTGAAATCTTCTTCACGTTGCTATCGCTTTGCAGGTAACTGCGCGATACGTTGAGCGGAATATCGGGCGAATCGATAACCCCGTGTAACAGCGTGAGGAAATCGGGTACAATACCTTCAACCGAATCGGTAACAAACACCTGGTTGCAGTAAAGCTGGATTTTGTCGCGTTGCACTTCGAAGTTTTTCTTCACTTTGGGGAAGAACATAATACCAGTGAGGTTAAACGGGTAATCCACATTCAGGTGAATGCTGAAAAGCGGATCCTCGAAACTCATCGGGTACAGTTCGTGGTAAAATTTCTTGTAATCCTCGTCCTTCAGGTCGGCGGGTTTCTGTTTCCACAGCGGGTTGGTGTTATTGATAATGCGTGGATGCTCAACCTCTATTTCCTTGGGTTCACCTTTTTCGTCCTTCTCGGTTTCTGATTTTTCCCAGGTTTTTTCATTTCCAAAACGGATAGGAACCGGCAGGAATTTGCAGTATTTATTCAAAAGATCGAGGATGCGGTTTTCTTCGAGGAATTCATTGGATTCTTCGCTGATGTGCAGCACGATTTCGGTGCCACGGTCCGATTTTTCAATTTCAGTTATGCTGTATTCCGGTGAGCCATCGCACTCCCAGCGTACAGCCTTGGTGCCGGCACCTTTTTTGAAGGTTTTGGTGTTTATTTCAACCTTGTCGGAAACCATAAAAGAGGAATAAAATCCCAACCCGAAATGGCCGATCAAACCAGCCTGTTCGGCTTCTGATTTATTCTTGAATTTCTTTACAAATTCCTCAGCTCCCGAAAAAGCGATCTGGTTGATGTATTTGTCAATTTCATCAGCTGTCATTCCGATACCCCGGTCTTTAATAGTTAGGGTTTTGTTAGGCTTATCGAGAATTACTTCTATGGTCAGGTCACCCAGTTCGTCTTTCATCTTATCGAGCGACGAGAGTGTCTTGATTTTGGTAGTGGCATCAACTGCGTTGGCAATCAGCTCGCGCAGGAATATTTCGTGGTCCGAATACAGGAATTTTTTAATGATGGGGAAAATGTTCTCAGTCTGTACGTTGATTTTTCCGGTTTGCATGGTATAATGATTTTATAAATTTCTGGTTTGCTTTGATCAAAGCATGTGCCATGGGCTGGTAACTGTCAATTTGGCACTTTCGGGATGGTGGATGCGGGGGAGGAGACGATTTGGATGTGAGATGTATGATGTATGATGTATGATGTGTGATGTGAGATGTAAGGTG
>CAYNVK010000221.1:0-6150 GCA_964400395.1 uncultured Lentimicrobiaceae bacterium
AACATTTGGGTATAGGCGTTTAAATCAAGCGTTCTGCCCTGCATCGGCGTTTGTGTCGGCAGACAGGGACGAAGCCCGCAATCCCCAACGTTTCATACACGCAACCGTTGGGCGATGGGGGATGGGGGAAGGGAGATGGGAGACAGGAAGATGGGGAGACTGGGCGATTGGGCGATTGGGCGATTTTAATTGAACTTCAGTTGCGGATATTTCTGTTTCATTCCTAACCCAATACAGTCAGGCTGGTGACTGCTGGCTTTTACTCAACCTGTCGTATATATTGAGCCAAGTTAAACAGTCACTGCGTCCTTAAACCTACCGGGCTAATGTACATCATTAATTTTCCTGGTCGGTCCCGTCAATAAAATCTGAAACATCGCGCACCTGTTTTGCCATGTATTTCTTCGGGCTTACCCCAAACTGTTTTTTAAAGGATTTGCTGAAATAACTCAGGTCGTTGAACCCGCTGGCGTATGCGGCTTCTGAAACATTAACCCCTTCCTTAACCATCATCCGTGCTGCCGATTGCAGTCGGATATAGCGGATAAACTCGACTGGCGACATGTTTGTGAGGCTTACTATCTTGCGGTACAGGCTCGAAGAACTCATGCCTATTTCCTTGCTAAGTGCCAACACATTGAGTTCCGTATTCAGCAACCTCGATTCTATTACGGTCTTGACATTCTCGAGGAACTTCGCATCCAGGGCCGAATACTCAACCTCGGCTGATTCGGGCATGCTGCCATACGCGTATTTCTTTATAATTTTTTCTCTTTGTGCCAGTAATGACTCAATCCGGGCATATAATGTCCTTACATCTACAGGTTTGGCAATATACGAGTCGGCATTCGCCAGGTAACTTTCATAACGCGTTTCCTCGTCAATTTTGGCGGTAAGCAGAATTACGATGATATGACTTGTTTCAATATTGTTTTTAATCCGGTTGCACATCTCAATCCCGTTCATCACCGGCATCATCATATCGGTGATCACCAGGTCGGGCATTTTCTGAAGACAAAGTTCATATCCCATTTCGCCATTGCTGGCCTCTATGGTATTATAGTAATTGGATAAATGCTTGTTTAAAAGCTGCCTGAAATCGGAATTGTCCTCCACAATCAGTATGGTTTTCTTTCCATCCTGGTCAACCTTAGTGGCATTTAAATCATCAGCAGGTACCGGCAACAGGGAGGCATCCTGGTCGATGATAAAGGTTCCGGACTGGTACATGATTTCCTCGCTCCTGATTTCGGCCTTGCTGTACGATGAAGCCGATACCGGGATGTCGACGGAAAATTTAGCGCCCAGGTTTTCTTCATTCTCAACTGTCATAAAGCCTTTGTGATTTTCGACCAGGCTTTTTGACAAAGCCAGCCCGATGCCTGCGCCAAAAGTTTTACCGGTTACTGATTTAACCTGGTAAAAACGTTCGAATACCTGGTCGAGATTTTCGGGTTCAATGCCTTTTCCCGAGTCAATTACCTCAAGCCTGAGCCAGTCAGAATTATTGTTGTCGTACAAGCGGTAGTTTATAATAATTTTCCCGTTATCGGGCGTATATCTTAAGGCATTCGACAACAGGTTGCAAATCACCTTATCCATTTTGTCCTGGTCGAAATATATGGTTTCATCAACCTTGCCGTTAACGATTACCGAAATATGTTTTTTATCGGCCAGGGGTTTCAGGCAAATGCAGATTTGTTCGATAAAAGTATCGATCCGACCCGGAGAAACTACAGGCATCATGCTCCCGCTTTCCACTTTCCGGAAATCGAGCAGTTGCGAAATAAGGTGCATAACCCGGCTTACATTCCGTTCCATGATCTGCAGCCGTTCACTGTCGGGCACCATCTTTGCAATCAGGTCCTCGACTGAGAACGAAAGTACCGACAGTGGCGTTAGCAACTCGTGCGAAATGTTGGTAAAAAACCTGAATTTAAACTGGTTAATATTTTCCTCTTTTATCCTTTCGAGCTTTTCAATTTCGTAAGCCTGTTTAATCTTGATATTGTTAATCAGGAAGTAATAAATGGCTATAAGTATCGAAATTACGATGATGATATAAATTAAAATGGCCCACCACGATTTGGCCGGGTGTGGCCGCACGTGGATTGAAAGTGTGAGCGGATTTTCATTCCATATATCGCTGTTGTTCGAAGCTTTTAACCGTAAGGTATACGTGCCTGACGGAATATGCGAATAGTTCAGCATACGGCCTTCGGAATTTGTTCGTTTCCATCCGGCATCCAGCCCGTCGAGCATATAGGCATATTTGTTTTTTCCGGGCTGGGAGTACGAAAGCGCTGCAAATTCGATGTTAATATTATCCTGGTCATAATTCAGGTCGAGCCCGTTGGCCATGGCTTCGTAAACATTTACTTTTTCGTTGCCAATCCATATCCCGGTAATTACTATAGGCGGGATGTAGGTATTGCCGGTTAATTCGCTGGGTTCAATTACATTAAATCCATAGTATCCGCCAACAAATATCCTTCCATCGGGCGATTTAAAGGAAGCGCCATCAATAAACACGTTTCCGTTCAGTCCATCTTCGGTTGTAAAAAGCTCGGCCTGGTAATCCCTGTCATTAGCCGAGCGGAACCGCACCAGCCCGTTGCTGGTGGTGAGCCATAAATTATTGGCATCCTCAATAATATCGAAAATAGCATCACCGCCTATGCCTTCGTTTTTCCCGAAATGCGTAAAAGTCTGGTCCTTACGGTTAAATAATGCCAACCCCGCAGTTCCGGTTCCAATCCATAAGCGTTTGTGTTTGTCTTCGAGTATTGCGTATACAATGTTGCTTTTTATTGATCCGGGATTATCCCTGTCGGGCGCATAATGTTTAAATTTCAGGGGATATTGTTTTGCGCTGGTATTTTTTGCCACATTTAAAGAGCCACCCAGTGTTCCAATCCACAGGTTCGATTCCGAATCCTCGAAAACAGCGCTGATATATTCACCCGAGAGTGCATCGGGGTTGCCTCTGGCAGGCATATAGGTGTTGATTTTATAAGTATCGCCGTTTGCCGGGATAAATTCAAATAGACCGGTGTTGGTTCCAACCCACAACTGGTGAAATTTATCTTCGTAAATGGAGTTGATCATCCTGTTTTGAACGCCACTTACAGGGTCGTTACTCAGGAAATTTTGTGTGGCACCGGTTTTCCCCGAAATCATATACACCCCTTTATACCTTGTTCCGATCCAGAGATTTTTGTTCCTGTCGAGGTAAAAGCAGGTGGCAGCATTTATATCTATCAGGTCTTCGGCTATTTTGCTGAATTTCGGGAGGTAGGAGCAGGGAATGAATTTATGCTCGGAGAGTATGTATTTTCCCAAACCCAGGCCTTGCACACCAATGAGCAGCGATCCGTCGGCATCCATAAAAAATGACCTTATCGATTGTGTTTCGCCTGCGCTGATAATTTCAGGGATTTTATAGGCATCAATGCTGCGCAGGCCGGGATCGTATTTGTTGAGCCCTCCACCGCCTGTAGCCAGCCAGATAATGCCCGAGCGGTCCTGCAGAATATAGAAAATATCGTTTTGCGAAATTTTGGTAGGACTGCTTCCGCTTTGAATAAGCTGAACCGCCGGCGTTGCTGTATTATGGTTCCTGATAATATTTAACCCATAAGGAGTACCTACCCAAATTGCACCTGCTTTATCCTGGAGCAGGCAATAAATAATGTCACTCGAGAGTGTGAACGGAGCAGGTGAATTTTTCGAATAATACTGTAAAACGCTAACTGATTTATAATTATTCAGGTTTACTTTAAACAGGCCGCCTTCCCATGTGCCAAGCCAGTAATTGCCTTGCCGGTCTTCCAGAATTTTTACGATACGATGAATATAATTGTTCATGCCCGGTTTCAGGGGAATCATGATATGCGTAAAATCGTCTTTTTTTTCATCATACACAAAAAGTCCCTGGCCCCAGCTCCCCACAAGTATCCTTCCTTTCCGGTCTTCGTATACATACGAAATAAGCCCTGTGGGATTCGTTTTGCCAGGCCGGCGGCTATCAGTAAACGTTACCATTTTCCCTTTGTCGGGGTTGTAAACATTCAATCCGCCTGATGAACAAATCCAGATACGCCCTTTTGAATCGCACAACAAGCTGTTAATCGTATTGCTGAGTATAGCCAGCCCACCAGTCGTTGCCTGGTCAAAAATAGTCACCGTTTGTGTTGATTTATTCAGTACATTTATACCCGAATGATCCGTCCCAAACCACAAGTTACCTTTTTTGTCTTCGGCAATTGAATTGAAGTCAACCGAATTAAAAGTCTTGTCCTTCGAAAACTCTGGTTTATAGATGCTTGTTTTATAACCATCGTAACGGTTAATGCCATTATCGGTGGCAACCCAGAGGTATCCTTCACGATCCTGCAATAATGCTCTCAGATTATCAGAAGAGAAACCTGAATTTATGTTGAACCGCTGAAAAATAGGTGCAGTTCCTCTGGTATTCGCAGCATGAATATTTCCTGCTGCAGAAATAACCAGTGCTAAACAAAGGTTCTGGAAAATTGAGCTAAAACGTCGGAACATTTTTTTCAGCATTCTCGTTCTTGTTTCAAGGTAAGAAGTAAATCGCTCCAAAGATATTAATTCTTCGTGTCTTTCAGTTTACAATTATCATCATTTGCAAACCTGGATTTCACCCGGAATTATATCCGGTTTTGTTGTTAAACTTCATACACTTGTTCTGTTGCCCATTTCGTAAAAAGCTGTGCTTGAGTGCGTAAATAAAAATGGACTTTAAAATCTGGTTGAATTAACCTAAAAAATGAATAATTAATTATAGCTGTTATTTTACAGTGAATGTAGATTTGCAATCGAAACTTATTGATTGCGTTGAGCGCTAAAAACGAATAATGAAAAAATACTACAAAATATTATTAGCACTTCTGATGACTGGTAGTTTACAACCAGTAATCGGGCAATCGGTATTGGTTGATCCTGCTATCAAATACCAGACTGTCGACGGATGGGGAGGCTCCTTATGCTGGTGGGCAAATATAATGGGAGGATACAGTGATATTGATGTATTGAAAATATGCGATTGGGTTACCGATCCCAAGGGCCTTAATATGAATATATTCAGGTTCAATATTGGTGGTGGCGATGCACCCGACCATAATCATATGCGTGGCGACGGAGGGAATATGCCTGGTTATAAGGCATCGGCCCTAAGCCCGTACGACTGGTCGCAGGATGCCAACCAGCGTAAGATTGCCCAGCAACTTGTTAAATCCCGGATCAAATATACCGGCGTAAATGATATTATTTTCGAAGCATTCTCTAATTCTCCTCCTTACTGGATGACTAAGAGCGGATGTTCGGCAGGCAGTGTGGAAGGCAATGTGGCTAACCTGAAGTCGGATATGTTCGACGATTTTGCTGATTATCTTACGGATGTAACCAAATATTACCACGATACCTTAGGGATCACATTCAGTACCCTCGAACCTTTTAATGAACCCTTCTCAACCTGGTGGAAAGCCATGGGCGGACAGGAAGGCTGTTATTTCGGGCAGGCTGACCAGGAAAAAATGATCCGTGAACTTTACAGCAAACTTCAGACAAAAAATATGCTGGACTATTGCAGTATTACCAGCATGGACGCTAATACGCTCGATGAGTGCTACAACGGAATTACGGCTTACAAAACAGCCGGTGATATCCTGCCAAAACTTACTAAGTTAAATGGCCACAGCTACTTTGGCAGCGATAATTCGAGGAAAAACCTGGCAACTTTTGCCCTGGCCAACAATTTCAGGCTGTGGCAGTCGGAGTCAGGACCTTTAAATATGGGCGGCACCAATGAAGAATTGATCCTGCAAATAGCGGCCCGTATCGTAAAGGATATGAAGGAAATGAAGCCCGAAGCCTGGATCGACTGGCAGATAGCAGGCGACCAGAGTCCTGTGTGGGCATTGATTGTTGGAAATTATTCCGATATATCTCACCCGGTTTCCAAAGCCGACAGCTATTATATCCGCTCCCAGTTTTCGCGTTTTATTAAACCAGGCTATACCATAGTTGATTGCAAGGACCCGAATACCCTTGCCGCCATCAATCCTGAGAAAACAGAACTTGTGCTGGTAATTTGCAACGAGACTTCAGCTACCGTTAGCCACA
>CAYNVK010000222.1:0-6144 GCA_964400395.1 uncultured Lentimicrobiaceae bacterium
AAAACATTACAGCCGTACAGGGAAATTCCTTCGAAATTGACCTGGGTAATGTTACGGGGATCAGTAAAGGCATTTACACCCTTTCCCTCACCACCCACACAGGAACCATGAATCGGAAAATTGTTTTGTTCTGACACCCGGGGGATTAATGCAAGGAAGGAAAACACCTGCAGCAGTAATCATTGAGTCCTTAAACCCTTTTCAGATAGCAGTTGATCTGCTGGCAGAAAAGGAAACAGATTTGAATTGATGACAGAATTACTTGAATTTGCAAAAGCCAACAGTTCTGTGCACCCGGCACCCAGCACCCGGCTCTCAGCACCGGGCTCTCAGCACCCGGCACTCAGCACCCAGCACTCAGCACTCAGCACTGTGCACTAAGCACTAAGCACTCAGCACTATTTATCCCGGTTAAAATCCAGCAACATTCCACTGAAATATTCACGATTGCTTTTTATCCTTGCAATATATTCGAGCGGAAATATACTTTGTTTCCCTAAGCCAAAACGTGCCATAGCCGCAGCTTCATCGTCCTTAGTAAAATCAGCTTCTTTGTAAAACTCCACGGGGCCTTTATCCGTAATTACCACGGGCTGAACCAGGTCGAGGTTCCCGGAGCTGTGCGGCGAACAGAAGCCCACATGTTTCGAGTTGTTTTTAAAAACAAAATCGGTAAGTACAATAAACACTTCGTTGCTGTCGCCGATCACTTCATTTTTTTCGGATGGACTAACATATTCAATATTGTCGGCCATACAGTATTCCCACACTTCATTTTCGAGCAGGTCGGCAATGGTTAATTCCGAAAGACGCTTACGATTCATTTTATCACGTTGAATTAAGGATAAACAATTCAGGCAGCAGGTTTTTACCTTGTATCTGATCCTGCAACATACATTGAATAGCTGCTTTGCCGGAGTATCTTTTCAACATAAATAGCGAACGTACAAAATTTTAAGCAAGCCCCGACAAAAGCCGGCAAACTTTCGCACGTTTTGCACGAAAGGCCTATCTGTTTATACGCTAAACAATTATAGAAAAAATCCGGGAATTAGGTTACCTTTGCAAAAAATTAGAACCACGGGTTTACAATCGTTCCCGCCAGTTTACACCGGGCAGAACCAAATTTCAAAGCGATTTAAACCATCCAAATTAAACAATACACATGGGAAATATTCTGGCTATAGTTGGCCGACCAAATGTTGGGAAAAGCACATTTTTTAACCGCCTTACCGGCACACAGGAAGCTATTGTTGATCCTACAAGCGGGGTTACACGCGATCGCCATTACGGGCACAGCGACTGGAATGGAATAGAATTTTCGGTGATCGATACCGGCGGTGTAGTTGTGAATGGCGATGATGTTTTTGATGCCGAAATCGTGAAACAGGTTGAACTCGCCATCGAAGAAGCCGATGTTATCCTCATTATGGCCGATGCACGCGAAGGACTTACCCCGCTCGACAAGGATGTAGCCCAAATGATACGCCGCTCTCCCAAAAAGGCCTTCCTGGCCGTAAATAAAATCGACAGCCCGGATAAATTTCACGAAGTAGCTGATTTTTATAGCCTGGGATTTAAGGAAATTTATGGCATTTCGTCGTCGAATGGCGGTGGCACAGGCGATTTGCTGGATGCCATTGTAAAAGAATTCAGCAAGGAAACACCCGAAACCCTGCCCGACCTGCCAAAATTCACGGTTGTAGGCCGTCCGAATGTTGGAAAATCGTCGTTTGTAAATGCCCTGCTCGGCATTGAAAGAAATATTGTTACCCCCGTAGCTGGAACCACACGCGACAGCATTTACACGCATTATAAATCCTTTGGTTTCGATTTCCTGCTGGTTGATACGGCCGGGCTGCGTAAAAAATCGAAAGTTTCGGAAAACATCGAGTTTTATTCGGTGATGCGTTCAATCCGCGCCATCGAAAGCAGCGAAGTAGTGTTCCTGATGATTGATGCAACCCAGGGCTGGGAATCGCAGGATATGAATATTTTCAGGCTGGCACAAAACAACCATAAAGGCATTGTAATTATTGTGAATAAATGGGACCTGGTTGAAAAAGACACCCACACCCACAAACAATACGAAGAGGCTATCCGCAAAAACATAGCGCCATTTACCGATGTCCCCATTGTGTTTACCTCGGTACTGAATAAACAACGCATTCACAAAGCCCTTGAAGAAGCTACCGCAGTGTACCAGAACCGCAAAAAACGGATACCCACCCGCAAGCTTAACGACAGGCTGCTACCCATTTTCGATGGAACCCCGCCTCCGTTTATCAAAGGGAAAGAGGTTAAAATCAAGTATATCACCCAGATAAAAACACCATATCCCAGTTTTGTACTTTTCTGCAACCTGCCCCAGTATGTAAAAGATCCATACAAACGCTTTGCTGAGAACAGGATCCGCGAGGAGTTTAACTTCACCGGCGTACCTATGGAAATATATTTCAGGAAAAAGTAAATAATGTCGGATATCGAATGTCGGATGTTCGATGTTTGATGTTATGACTGCATCGTAAATCAGAAAGCAGAAAGGGTTTTATTGAATGGAGAACGAATCGTTACGGATCGATAAATGGCTGTGGGAAGTACGTCTTTTTAAATCGCGAAGCCTGGCAACCGATGCCTGTAAAGCCGGCAAGGTAAAAATGGACGGCAGTAATGTAAAAGCATCGAAAGAGATTAAAGAAGGTGATGTTATTACAGTAAGCCTGAACCCACTGTTTAAAACAGTGCGTGTAAAGAAATTTCCCAAAAGCCGGGTAAATGCAAAAATGGTTACTGATTTCATGGAAGACCTTACCCCGCAGGCTGAATACGACAGGGTGAAAATGATAAACGAAACAAATATTGAATACCGCGACAGGGGAATAGGCAGGCCTACCAAAAAACAACGCCGCGTAATCGATCAGCTGAAAAACAGCAAGGAGTCGTGGTAGAATATAAAGGTTAAAGTTTTAAGGTTAAAGGTTAAAGTAAGGCGAGATATCACTTTCGTTGGAAACTACCAGGCTCCAGTTTTAACCTTTAACCTTTATCCTTTCACCTTTATCCTTATAAACTAATCCACCATCAGCACCAGTCCTTTAAGGTATTCCCCTTCCTGGTGAAAAATATTGACAGGATGATCTGCTGGTTGCGAAAGGTGTTGAATGATCCGTACCTGTCGCCCCGCATCAATGGCTGCAGCTGTTACAGCCGATGTAAACATCTGCCGGTCGACCACCTGCGAACAGGAAAAAGTAAATAAAATACCCCCGCTTTTAATTTTAGCAAGCGCCAGTGCATTTAAAGTACGGTATCCTTTAAGCGCCTGGTTGCGCGATGCCACATTTTTGGCATATGCCGGTGGGTCGAGAACAACCAGGTCGTATTGATCCTGGCCCATGGTTTCAATATATTTGCGGGCATCGGCAACAATGCATTCATATTCGGGGCCGCCGAAACCGTTAAGCTGCATGTTTCTGGCAGCCATTGCAATGGCAGGTGCCGAACTGTCGACCGTATGTACCAGCCTGGCTCCTGCCCTGGCAGCATACACCGAAAATCCGCCTGTATACCCGAACATATTCAGCACGCTTTTACCGGCAGCAAACCGGGCCAGGCATTCGCGGTTTTCCCGTTGATCGACGAAGAAACCAGTCTTCTGACCACTGACAGCATCCACAAAAAAACGATGCCCGTTTTCGAGCACTTCACACGCACCTGTTGTGCCCGCGAGGAAACCATCCTCCACTTTGCGCCCGGTCATTTTGCGTATGGCTTCTGCACTTTTATCGTACACAGTGGTTATCCGGCCCGAAGATGCTTTCAATACCGCATCGGCCAGTTGCCGCCTGATGTCGTGCATACCGGTAGTATGCGCCTGCAGCACCGCCATTTCACCATACACGTCAACAATAAGCCCCGGCAAATTATCGCCTTCGTTGTGCACCAGCCGGAAAGCGTTGGTTAGCGGATTTTGGGTAAGCCCCACGGACTGCCGCACCCGCCAGGCCATTTCCATCTTTTTCTGCCAGAAAAGCTGGTCAATTTCCTGGCGCTCAAAGGTAAAAAGCTTCACGGCAAGTGATCCTGGCATACAATGGCCGGTAGCCAGGTATTTCCCCGAAGCGCTGAAACATTCCACTATATCGCCTTCCGAAGGATTTCCAACCGTTTTTTCAATGGCTCCCGAAAAAATCCAGGGATGAAAACGTACAACCGGGCCTTCCTTGCCAGGCTTCAGTATGATTTGCGGGTATTTTGTCATATTTCTTTACTATCCGGGCAAAGGTACACGAAAAAAAACAGGGCGTCACGATTATAAGTTATAGAAATTAGTACCTCAGGATTTTAACCAGGCATCTGAATTTTAAGTTATCCCGAAAATCATATATTGCTATTCTTCATCTATTTACAACCTCATGATAAAATCACCAACCCGCCGGTTACCTAAATCAAATAAAAAAAACAAGCAATGTAAAACAATGCAATTGAAGATTCATTCGCTTTTCGCATCGGATTCTTGAAATTCAATTTCAATTATTTTTTGAAAAACCACTTTTGAATATAAATTATTCTATCTTTGTTTAAAATAGTTATCATTCTGAAAACATTGTCATTGCTAACTTTCAGTGATAAAATGGCTCAATCTTAAATAAATAAAAACCGAATCCATACAATTGATTGTAACTTTGCACGTTCTATTAACCATTAACCAAAAACAATTATGAAAAAATTATTGCTGTTTATGCTGATTCCGGCCATGTTGATGACCGTGAGTTGCAATAAAATGAAAGAAGAAAATGCAAGGCTGAAAGCCAAAAACGACAGTCTCCTAGCTCTTGGCTACCAAAAGGACACTACTGTTATGGAATTCGTCAGGGCCTTCAACGAGATCCAGTCGAACCTCGACTCTATCAAAATGAAAGAAAACATCATTGGTCAGAGCACCAAAGGTGGAACCGAAGTTCAGGCCAGCGCCCGCGAACAAATTACCGGCGACATCAATGCAATCTACCAGATGTTGCAGAAAAACCGCGCTACTGTTGCTTCATTGCAAAAGAAACTCAAAGCTTCGAACACAAAAAATACCGAGTTGGAAGCTATGATCGCAAACCTCGAAAAATCAATTGCTGAAAAAGATGCTGAAATTGCTCAGTTAAAAGACCAGTTAGCAAAACTCAACATTAAGGTAACTGATTTGGGAAACCAGGTAACAGCGCTCAATACCAATGTTGAAAACCTAAGTGCCGAAAACAAAGCTAAACAACAGGCAATTGAAGAAAAAACAGCTGCCCTCAACACAGCTTACTACGTAGTTGGCACAACCAAAGACCTGAAAGACAAAAAAGTGATCGACAAAACAGGTGGATTTATCGGTATTGGACGTACAAAAACTGTTAGCCCTGAATTCGACAAATCGAACTTCACAAAAGTTGATATCACTACGCTTACTGAACTGCCGATCAACAAAAAGAAAGCTGTTCTGCTGAGCAACCACCCTGCAGGTTCATACAAACTTCAGGCTAATGACAAGAAAATTATCGAAAAACTTGTGATCCTGAATTACAATGAATTCTGGAGCAGGAGCAAATATCTTGTAGTTGCAGCTGACTAATAATATTCAGCATTTTTATAATCGAAAAACCGGTTCCTGACAGGACCGGTTTTTCGATTTTATTATCCCTCCATGAATTGCCATTTGAACAGAACATAGGCTTAAAACATAATAAACATTACATTTGCGCATGAAAACTCCACTCCTATTACTTACTACAGCGCTGCTTTTGATGCAGGCTGCCGTGGCTCAACAGGCAAATACCGGCAAAAAAAAGGCAAAGCAAGCTTTTGTGGCTATGTTTTATAATGTTGAGAACCTGTACGATACAAGCAACGATCCCAAAACCAACGACGACGAATTTACACCTGCCGGCAAAGTACCCTGGACAGAAGAGCGCCTGAACACCAAAATAAATCACCTTGGCCAGGTTATTTCGGATATTAACAAACCCGGCATGCCCGATATAGTAGGTTTTGCAGAAGTTGAAAACCGGAAAGTTCTGGAAATGCTGACGGCATCGGCTGCTTTAAGTAACAACAAATACGGCATTGTACATTACGATAGTCCTGACGAGCGCGGCATCGATGTTG
>CAYNVK010000223.1:0-6139 GCA_964400395.1 uncultured Lentimicrobiaceae bacterium
GGGATTATTTTGGATAATTCCCGGGTAGGTTCGAAAAAAACTTGTGAATGCTGTGGAACGACCCGACCGGTTCGGCAAACATCATAATGCAGCGATCAGAAATATAGTTAATGTCTTTGTCCTTCAGGTAGCTTTCAATCTGGTCGTTGCTCGAACCTTGTTGCAGCCATACATGCTGAAATCCTTTATGAATGGCAGTTTCGACAATTTTCGAGGTTTGTTCGGGCGGTGTATTTACAAATACGGCATTTACATCGGCTGGAAGAGTTTCGATGCTGCTGTAACAGGTATCGCCTTCAAATTGAGTTAGATGAGGGTTAACCGGAATTACATTAATCCCTTTCTTTTTAAGGGTCTTATAAACGGTATTGCCAAATTTGTTTTTGTTGCGCGATACACCAACAACGGCTATCCGTGGTTGCTGTAAAAACAGTTGGATTGATTCGCTTGTTTTCATGCTTATTTATATTTTATTCAAAAAATATTTTCATTTCTACCCGCCGGTTTTTCTGTCGGCCCTCGGCCGTATTATTTGGAGCCACAGGCTTTGTTTGCCCGTACCACTCCGCTTTAATGCGTTCGGCATCTATACCTTTTTTAATAAAGTAATTTTTAACTGCCAGTGTCCGGTTTTTGGAAAGGTTAAAATTCGATTGCGCGTTGCCTACATTATCGGTATGTCCTTCGAGGGCCAGTTTGAATTCAGGCCTGTTTTTAAGTACACCAGCCAGCTGATCGAGCGAACTGAACGAGGAAGACCTGATGGCTGATTTCCCGGTTTCGAACTCAAGGTTGCTGAAAGCTTTGTCGAGTATTGCCTGTTCTTCTTTCTTGATTTCAGGGCAGCCATCGTTGGCAGGCGAACCGGCAATGGTCGGGCAAAGATCGTTTTTATCCGAAATGCCATCACCATCGGTATCGGGGCATCCTTTGTAAACGGCTTTCCCCGCAATACTCGGGCAATCGTCGTCTTTATCCGGAATGCTGTCGTTGTCAGTATCCTGGTAAGGGCAGCCAAAATTATCCACTGGCCCTTTCAGTCCGGGGCATTTATCAGATTCATCAATAATCCCATCGCCATCGCTATCGCTGAACGGGCATCCTTTGTTTTGAATCGAGCCAATGAGGGTAGGGCAGTTATCGTCCTTATCGCGAATGCCATCTCCATCCTGGTCGGGGCAACCATTCATTGCTGCCGGGCCTGCATTATACGGGCATTCGTCATTCTGATCCATAATGCTGTCGCCATCGCTGTCGGGGCAACCATTAAATGCATCAATACCTTTCACATCCGGACATTGATCCAGGTTATCAATAATACCATCGCCATCGGTATCAGGGCAACCGTCGAATTCCTTTAAACCAGCTACTTCGGGGCATTTGTCCCTGGCATCGGTAATGCCATCGCCATCAACATCGGGGCAACCCTTCAGTTCCCACAAACCGGCAAGCTCGGGGCATTGATCAACTTTATCGGAAACATTATCCTTGTCCTTATCGTGCGGATGACCGTAATAAATCGGTACCTTAAATACAACTGATGCCGATGAGCCATACCTGTTTTTGGTGGTGGTCATTGCCGAAAACATATCATTCCATCCCACCCAAACCGGGCCCAGCCTTAATCCCAGGCCCACATTCCATTGTTTGTACATATTGTATTGAACAGGGAATGAAATGCCGAACCATTTCAGGTCGTAGCGGGGAACAATGTTAATGGAGGAAAGGTAATGCACCTTATTTACATTGTTGTTGCCCTGGTTAAGTGCCAGGTAAGGTGTTACATTCAGGTAAAGCCCCCGGGCAAGCCTCACATCGGCCTGTAAACTGAGGCAAAGCGGCAGGTTCATCCGGTAATTGTCAGAAACCTCGTAGTATGTAAAATTGCTGTCAATCACCGCATTGAGGTCCTCAATTGAACTAATGCTCAGTTCGCTGATATCCCAGTTATGGATATCGGCGTTAAAGTCGGCACTGAGCGGGTTCCGGCGGTATCGCACACTGCCAAGGTCCGTCATGGTGAAGCCTATCCTCAACAGGTACTTATCCTGGTCCCTGCGCCACAGGTTGGTTTCGCCGTCCAGATCATATTTGTACTTCATCCATTGAGGACGGTATTCGTACACAACTCCAAGGTCGAGCGAGAGCGATGGATCGGTATTGAATTTATACTGATAATCTTCGGTGAGGTTATCAGAAGCCCCGTAATTTGTATATGAGTTATAAAATGAAATTGTATCTTCTCCATTCACTTCATAATTTAAATCCTTAATAAAAATATAGGCTGATCCCAGGCCCTGGTTTATTTTAAGGGTGGCACCGGCTTTCAGAAAATGTTTCTGATTATCCATCAGTACGCGGGCATAGGTAAAACCGTACTCAACCCATGAATTGGCCTGGGCACTCAGGTTCTCATTTTTAAGTTTTAGCTTCCAGAGGTCAGTTTCCTGGTCGAGTTTATCCAGCAATACGGCCGTAGTTTCGGTCATGTTATCAATATTCACGATGGTTCGTACCGAAGGCGTAAAAGCAATGGCATCCTTATCGGAAAGCGAAATCATAAACGAGAAAATATCCTGTTTTTCGCTCACAATTCCTGTTTTATCTTTTCCATCGAGGTTGCGGGAAACATAAGGACTATTAAAATCAAGTTCCTTCAGGAGTGATGGATGCCAGAGCACATACGGATCGAGACCGTAAAAATTATTGGAGAACATGGCATTTGTGGATGCCAGTGAAAGGTCGAACTTATAACGGCTGTCGGCAATAGAGGCCGGTTGCAGGCTTACCCCGGTAATGCCTGCATAATTGCTGGACGAAAAAGGCAGGAAATCCTGTGCGTTTGAATATAGTATTGCCAGCAACAGTGATAAAGAAAGGATAATTGACTTTTTCATAAACCGGCTTTTAAGGTCAAATTTTATCAAAAATAGTGAATTGCTTAGGTTTTTGACACAACAAAATTAAAATTTAGCTGATTATTTTCAATTAAGAATATCTTTGCGGACTGGATTTAATTTCCTGTTCACATTTATGGCGAATACAATACAAGCGGAATATAAAGGTTTAGTGCAACTGCTTTGTAACAATTACCCTGCTGAGGAAGCGCGCGCCATTGCCGACAGGCTGTTCGAGCATTTTTTTAAGCTCTCGCCCGCGCGGCGGATGCTTGCTGCGAATACAGTTCCTGAGCATGAACTTCTGGTTCAGTTACGGGAAGCGGTTAAAAAAATACAGGATCAAGTCCCGTTGCAGTATGTTACCGGCCAGGCTTATTTCATGGAAATGGAATTCATGGTTAATCCATCCGTGCTCATTCCGCGACCAGAAACTGAGGAGCTGGTAAGTATGATCATTGCGCATGTAAAACGGAATGAAAACCTGCATCAACCGGAAATATTGGATATTGGAACCGGCAGTGGTTGTATTGCTGTGAGCCTTAAACATAACCTGCCGGAATCAAGGGTAACTGCTGTGGATATTTCGGAAGAAGCCCTGTCTGTAGCCGCTGCCAATGCTGATATTTACCATACTGACGTAGAATTTATACGGGCTGATATTCTTGACGAGAACAGCTGGGAAGCTTTGCCCGGATACGATGTTATTGTAAGCAATCCACCCTATGTTACCCATTTGGAGAAACAACAGATGCTGCCAAATGTGCTTAATTATGAGCCCCATACAGCCCTTTTTGTACCGGATGACGATCCGCTGTTGTTTTACCGGGCAATTCTTCGGTTTGCCAAATCAAAACTGTGCAACAAAGGGGTGCTTTGGTTTGAGATAAATGAAATGTATGGCCAGGAATTAAGGAATATGGCTATAGATCAGGGATTTAGCGAAGTGAATATTATTTTTGATTTTCGGGGAAAAAGTCGATTTTTGCAATGTTCAAAATATTAACCCAATTACAAATCCATTTACATACTAAAAAATGACAGACACCATTAGAAAAACATTACGAGACTCAAAAGTTGCCAGATGGTCGGCTTTGGCAGTTGTAGCATTTACCATGCTAACAGGCTATTACCTTACCGATGTAATTGCCCCTTTAAAAGGACTTCTCGAAGGTCGTTTAGGCTGGGATAGCTCCGATTTTGGATTTTTCAACAGCGGTTATGGCTGGTTCAATGTGTTCCTCGGAATGCTGATTATCGGCGGTATTATCCTCGATAAAATGGGCGTTCGTTTCACGGGCCTCATGGCTGCCATTGTTATGGTTTGTGGTACAGCAATCAAATACTGGGCTGTTCAAACTCATTCACTCGATGGCGTGATCTGGCATCCACTCTGGTTCGATGTAAAGGCACAGGTTTTAATTGCCGGTCTGGGATTTGCCGTGTTTGCGGTTGGTGTTGAAGTAGCCGGTATTACGGTTTCGAAAATTATTTACAAATGGTTTAAAGGTAAAGAGTTAGCCCTGGCCATGGGACTCGAAATGGCTACTGCCAGGTTGGGTACAGCACTTGCACTGGCTACCTCGGTTCCTATTGCAAAAGCTACAGGTCTTATCGATGTTTCGCGCCCCATATTGCTGGGTTTGATCCTGCTTTGCATCGGCCTCATTTCTTTTATCATGTACACTTTCATGGATAAAAAACTGGATGCATCAGAAGTTGAAGCTGACAATGCTGCTGCCGAAGAAGAAGCATTCAAACTTTCGGATATCGTTATGATTGTTACCAACAAAGGTTGGTGGTACATCGCTATACTCTGCGTTCTTTTTTACTCCGCGGTATTCCCATTCCTGAAATATGCTGCCGATCTTATGGTAAATAAATTTGGTATCAGCGACGATCTTGCCGGTACCATTCCTTCCATGCTTCCATTCGGAACCATCCTGCTTACACCTCTTTTCGGCAGTTTATACGACAGAAAAGGAAAAGGTGCTACCATTATGATGATTGGCGCCAGTATTCTTATTGCTGTTCATGCTTTGTTTGCAGTACCCTTCCTGAGTCACTGGTTGATTGCAATTGTGCTGATACTTGCCCTTGGTGTAGGATTTTCGCTTGTACCTTCAGCTATGTGGCCATCAGTACCTAAAATCATTCCCGAAAAACAACTGGGTACTGCCTATGCTCTTATTTTCTGGGTTCAGAACTGGGGTTTAATGGGTGTTCCTGCCTTAATTGGATGGGTGCTTGATAAATACTGTGTTACCGGCCAGGTGATGCGCGAAGGGGTATCGGTTAATACCTATAATTATACACTACCTATGGTTATTTTCACTGGCTTCGGCTTGCTGGCTTTACTTTTTGCCTACCTGCTTAAAGTAGAAGACAAAAAGAAAGGATACGGCCTTCAGTTACCCAATATCCAGAAATAGAGGGTCTACCTAAGATAATTTTAAAATCAAGCCGGGCGGAGTTTTTTAAACTTCGCCCGGTTCGTTTTTAGGACTTTTATTATAAATCGTTTTGTACTTTTGCATGCATATACACACTGCATATGAAAAAGAACATCATCTTAGTTTTAATTCTTGTAAACATTTTTTCTGTGGTAACCGCCGGTACAGGCAGGGACAAGAAAAACAAGCCCCAGGCTCCCAAAAACATAATTCTGATGATTGGCGACGGAATGGGAACCGCCCAGGTATATGCCGGTTATACAGCGCTTAAAGGCGTGATGAATATAACAGGTATGCCTGTTAGTGGATTTTCTGTAACGTATTCGGCTGATGATTATATTACCGATTCAGGCGCCGGCGGCACTGCACTGTCTACCGGGGTTAAAACCAGGAATGGAAGCATTGGGGTAGATGAAAGCGGGCAACCCGTTGAAACTATTCTTGAAAAAGCAGAGAAAAAAGGACTTTCGACTGCATTAATTTCAACCTCGGCTATTACGCATGCCACACCGGCTTCGTTTATTGCGCATACCAGTGACCGATCCAGGTATGCCGATATCGCCTTCGATTTTTTGCGTACCGATATTGATGTTTTTATTGGTGGAGGATACAACAATTTTGCCCGTCGTGCCGATAGCCTGAACCTGATAGACAGCCTGAAAGCCAGAAATTATGTAGTTGTACGAAAGCTCGACGACGTTAATGTAAAATCAGTTACCCGGCTGGCTGCTCTGCTGGCTGATGAACATATGCCCAGTATGGCTAAAGGACGGGGAAATATGTTGCCCG
>CAYNVK010000224.1:0-6105 GCA_964400395.1 uncultured Lentimicrobiaceae bacterium
TTTGTATGTAAGTGGCAGCCATTAAAATTTTAAATTTGTGCTGGCAGGCAGTTGTGCAGCAAATTACTCCCGCACTTGCGATTACGTCGGCTATTGCAGGTGATATCAGCACCGAAATTCAATCATTTTCAAGTGAAATAAAGGCAGGTAAGTTTTAAGAAGCAAAAACAATAATTCAAATAAAATAAAAACATCATGTCCGCTTCCTGGGCAAGTTTCGTTGGCGCATTTATAAGATGGATTTTTAAGCGTTGTAAGACTAGTTTCAAAGATGAAATAAATGGAGCTTTCCCAGCTAAATGGGGCGGCTCATATTCTTTTGAAAACTACATTATCGGTCTGGCAACAATTATGGTAATACTCATGAGCGGAATATGGCTATTTAGCGCATTCTAGAAAAAAACACCAACTGTCTTAAACGGAATTGGAACAGTCAGCAAAACCCAGCGATTATTCCTGGTTGAACACAGCGGTTTTGGGAACTGACCGCTTTGAAAGGTATAAACAGCACAGCAAAAATGAAAACTGAAGTTCATCATACAAACAATACCAGCATTGCCGAATTGATTTCGGAAGAAACCATTATTAATAATACCGGCGATGGGCTCGACATATTAGGAAACCTTTACTACCAGGGTTTTGACAGCATTATTATTTATGAAAAAAATATCACCCCCGGCTTTTTCGATTTAAAGACAGGGATGGCGGGGGAAATTCTGCAAAAGTTTTCCACTTACCGTGTTCGCCTGGCTATTGTGGGCGACTTCTCGGCTTACACCAGTAAAAGTTTAACCGACTTTATGTACGAAAGCAACAAAGGCAGGCATATCAGCTTTGTAAGTTCAACGGCAGAAGCCTTAAAAATTCTTTCAACCCGGTGATTCCGGTTATACATCAAAAAATCGTGCCAGCCGGAGCACGTGAAGCATTCCATCCGGTTAAAACATAAACCAACTGACCTATTCCGAAAGAAAATGAAAAAACAACTGTATTTCACCTTCCTGGTATTTACGCTGGCAGCCTGTACCCGGGCCCAGTCGCCGGATGTATTGCGGCAACAAGTGCAGCAGATCATTTCATCGAAGAACGCTGTAGTGGGGGTTCAGATTATTGGTAACAACGATAAAGACACCCTTACCCTGAATGGCGCGCAGCATTACCCCATGCAGAGCGTGTTTAAACTGCATATCGCACTGGTAGTGCTGGCAGAAGTTGATAAAGGAAAGTTTGCATTGGATCAGCAGATAGAAATCAGGAAACAGGATTTATTGCCCGGTTTATACAGCCCTATACAGGACAAGTACCCCGATGGGGTAACGCTGCCGCTTTCGGAAATATTACGCTACACGGTTTCGGCCAGCGACAATGTGGGTTGCGATGTGTTGCTCCGGCTGCTGGGCGGGCCCGCCATGGTTGAAGCATATTTTAAGCAAAATAATTTCGGCGATATTACCATCAAAATAAACGAACAGCAGCAGCAATCGCGCTGGGAGGCGCAGTTCAGCAACTGGACTACCCCTGCCGCGGCTAACCATGTGCTGGGCTGGTATTATTATAATACAGAGAAACTACTCTCCGAAAAAAGTCATCAGTTTATCTGGCAGCTGATGCGCGATACCGAAACAGGCCCCAACCGGATTAAAGGACAGCTACCCGTGCAAACCGTGGTGGCGCATAAAACAGGCTCGTCGGGCGTGAACAAGGAAGGCCTCACGGCAGCGGTTAACGATATCGGAATCGTGTTTTTACCAGGAGGAAAGCATTTTTTTATCAGCGTATTTGTTACCGATTCGAAAGAAAGCACCGAAACCAACGAAAAGATTATTGCCGATATAGCAAAGGCTGCCTGGGATTATTTTAGTAAAAAGGCTGAATAAGAATGGTAGCCTAAAGACGAAGCTGATAACAAACGGGTTTGGGTTAAAGATGTAAGAACAGGGATAAGATTTAGGATGAAAAACGTTGATTGAGCGTAACTTATTAAATCACTTATTCTTGCCTTCAGCAAACTAGTTTAATCGATATTCGAGATTCAAATGGAATAAACCTATCCTAACAATATCCGCATTTTGAGGATTTGTACAGAGGCGGAATGTGCAGTCAGTGACCTGCGAAACCCGCTGAGGAACCTCAAACTGCTCAGCACAGAAGCAAGGAAATCCCGCAAAAAATCACCACTTCATGTGATTGCCCCGAAGCATTTACCTGCTTATTTTTACTTTCGGTTACCATAGCCAGGCATTTGCTATTATAAACATTAAACAACAGTTTCATGAAAAATTATCTGGTATCCCTGGTTGCAGTGCTGCAACTCATTGTTTGTAATCTCAGCGCTTCGGCGCAGGCTGATACTGTTTTTTACGACAGTTTTTCCGACAACAGGAATGAATGGCTGCTTAGCAATACCGAAAACAATTACACTGATATTACGGGTGGCTGCTATGTTCTGAATCGTAAAACAAAAGGAAATCTGCGGAGAACCCAGTTTTTGTTCTTCGACCGCGAATCGGATTTTTCGGTCGAAGTAAAATTTAAAGTTGATGCCCCTGGCGAATACGGAATTATGTGGGGCATGGACGATGACGACAACAATTTTAATTTTACCATCAGGAAGAATAAATACAGCATTTATAAGTACGAGGCAGCAAAATATGTTTGTCAGCAGGATTTTACAGCAAACGCGGCCATCAATGAAACAGCCAACACACTGAAGATAGTCCGTAATAAAGATAAGGTTCAATATTACATCAACAACACCCAGGTAAATGAAATAACCTACCAGAAAATGCCCGGACGAAGATTTGGCATCACCCTGTGGAACGCCACCAAAGTAGAAGCCGATTACATACTCATTATGGGCAAAAAGCTGCCGATTAACCTGGTTCCCGATGTGGTTTACACAGCTGTGCCTGAAAACCTCGGACCTGATGTAAATTCAAAGTACGACGACCTGGTGCCGGTTATTTCACCCGATGGAACCACTTTGTACATCAGCCGCATATATTCGCCCGGCAATATGGGCGGCGTGGACGACTACAGTGATATTTACCGTTCGAAACTTGAAAACAACAGATGGTCGCCGGCTGTAAATATCCGGAATCCGCTCAACAATGCCGATCCGAATTCCGTATGTTCAGTATCCCCTGCAGGAAATTTCCTGCTTTTAATGAACGATTACAGCGATGGCAATGCTGCCGTATCGGGTACGGTATGGCTGGGGAATGAATGGAAGAAGCCAATCGGTTTGTCCATCAAAAATTATTATAACAAAGCCGAAGACAATGAATTTTTTCTGGCTAACGACAATAAAACATTGCTTATGGCTGTGCAGCGTGACGACACGCATGGTAAAAAAGATATCTATGTGTCATTTTACCAGGGCGATCTCAATTTCAGCGAACCGCTCAATCTGGGCCCGGTTGTAAATACCGACGAAATTGAAACATCGCCTTTCCTGGCTTCGGATGGCATAAGTCTGTATTATGCAACCGAAGGACTTCCGGGATATGGCTCCAGCGATATTTTCGTTACCCGAAGGCTCGACGACACCTGGACCCGATGGTCGACCCCGCAGAACATAGGCAAGCCGGTAAATACTTCCGATTGGGATGCTTATTATACCATACCTGCTTCAGGGGAGTATGCCTATTTTGTTTCCAACAAAAACTCGCTGGGCGAAGGCGATATTTTCAGGATTAAATTACCCGAAAAAGCAAAACCCGATCCGGTAGTTCTGGTGGTGGGCAAGGTTCTAAATACAAAAACACTGAAACCTGTTGATGCAACTATAAACTATGAGTTACTTCCTGCGGGCACACAGGCAGGCCTGGCACGTACCGACCCGACCACTGGCGAGTACAAAATTATATTGCCGTATGGGAAAAACTATGGTTTTTCAGCCAATGCCCAGGGATTTATCCCGGTATCCGAAAATCTCGATCTCACAGCTATAGCAGCGTACAAGGAGATAAACCGTGATTTGTATCTTGTCCCAATTCAGGTTGGAGAAACTGTTCGACTGAATAATATCTTTTTCGATTTTGGTAAATCAACGCTCAGGGCTGAATCCTTTCCTGAGCTAAATCGTATTGTAAGCCTGATGAGCCTTAACCCTGCTTTGGAAATAGAAATAGCAGGGCATACGGATAATACAGGTGCCGATAACTTTAACCTGCAGCTATCCGATGAGCGAGCCAAAGCCGTGAAAGCCTATATTATATCAAAAGGCATTTCCGAAACACGCATCAGTGCAAAAGGGTATGGCAAAACAAAACCTGTTGCAGGTAATGATACCGAAGCTGGAAAACAACTGAACCGCAGGGTGGAATTTACGATTCAGAAGATCTAAACAGCAAAATACATCTTTGCACAAGGTCAATGTTTTGTACCATGATGCGCATCCGGCAGGCACCTTTGCCTATATTTGTACTATCAAATAAAGAAAGCCAGATGAAGTTTCTACTGATACTCCTTGCCATACTGTTGCTGAGCCATTCTGAATGCTTTTCGCAGCAAGCCACCCCTAACCCCGATTTTGAATACCGGGAAGTAAAAAAAGCAACGCATACCCGCGTGATCGACAGGCAGCAGTATATGGACCGGCTTTACGGGTTCTGGCTGGGCGAGTGCATCGCTAACTGGACAGGTTTGATCACCGAGATGGATAAGATCGGCAATATAGGCGATATAAAGACCGGCGCATTTTATACCCGGCAAAACTGGGGCCAGCCCGACCAGCCCAGCATCTGGGGGCAGGGCGTTCCCAGCGCGTTATCACCCACCATCGGTTATGTGTTTGCCGCCCCCGACAGCACCTGGGGCAGCGACGACGATACCGATATTGAATACATCTACCAGTGGCTGCTGCTTCAAAACAAAACTTCGGTACTCAGCGGCACACAGATCCGCGATGGATGGTTGTCGCATATCAGGCACGAAGAGGAGAACTTTTTATGGGTAGCAAACCAGCGAGCCTTTGATCTGATGCTGCAGGGCATGGTTCCGCCTGCTACCGGCGACCCGGCAAATAACCCGGAATGGGAAATGATCGATGCCCAGCTTACCACCGAAATATTCGGTCTGTTTGCCCCTACCCGGCCGGATATGGCGCTTAAAATGGCTGAGTTGCCCATAGCCACGGTAGCCCGTAACAACAGCGCCTGGATCAGTAATTTTTACGTAAGCATGTACGCGCTGGCATCGCTGGCCGACACCATGCTGCAGCCTGCCGACCAGCTGATGTGGATGGCTGAAAACGCAAAAAGCTGCCTGCCCGATACCTCGTATGCACACAAGATGTACGATTTTGTTAAACGAATGTATCTTTCGGGTTACAGCTGGGAACAGGCACGCGATTCGGTGTACGATCGATACCAGGTAAAACAGCTCGACGGTTACCGGCTTACCTCTCGCAAACTGTATTGCAATGGCTGCTTTGCCGGCGGCATTAATTTTGCATCCAGCCTGGTGAGCCTGTTTTACGGCAAGGGCGACATAAAAGAAACTATAAAAATCGGGGCGCTATGTGGCTGGGATTCCGACAACCCTACGGCTACCTGGGGCGGATTGTTGGGTTTTATGATCGGCAAAAAGGGTATTGAAAAAGCCTTTAACCGCACTTTTTCGGAAAAATACAATATTCACCGCACCCGAACGGGCTTCCCCAATAATGGCATTGATACTTTCTGGAATATGGCATTGCATGGCGTATGGGTTACCGATCGCGTGGTGCAGGACGAACTACATGGCAGCATCGATCTGCAGGAAAACAAATGGTATGTTCCGGTGGAGTGAAGGGATTGGGGATTGCGGATTGTTGATTGCGGATTGGGGAATGCGGAATGGGGAATGCGGAATGCGGATTGGGGATTTACGATTGGGATTATGTATTTCGACTTCGGTCTTCCGACTTCCGACTTCGGTCTTCATACTTCAGATTGCGGATTGCGCTTGCCTGACGGCGATAGCTGGCAGGGATTGGGGATGAACAATGTTCTATACCGACCGGGATTGCACTAATCCTGCCGATGCAGCGAACATACTTTAAAGAAGAAACTAAAAAAAGAAGCTACCGGGATATAAGCATCATGCACTGAAAACCAGGCA
>CAYNVK010000225.1:0-3167 GCA_964400395.1 uncultured Lentimicrobiaceae bacterium
TTGTTGTCGATAAAATGCGCTGTAAGTATAACTCCCAAAAGTTTTGCCAGCACCGGCATAAGCATATCATACGCTCCCGAAGCCAGGGTGGCAGTAATACCGAGGGTTAGCCCGATCACGGTACCAATAAAAGGACCCAGATAAGGGATAATGTTCATGACTCCGCCAAAGAAACCGATCAGCAAAGCATTTTGTACCCCAAAAATCCATAATCCCACCGCGATGATCATCATCACGCAAAAAACTTCTAGCAATACGCCGATAAAATACCGCATCAGCAGGCTCTTGGAGTCGGCAATCACTTTCCGGGTAGCTTCATGGTGATTTTCAGGGATAAACAGCAGCAAAATTTCTTCAAACATATTTTCATCCTTCATAAAAAAGAATGCAATAAACAGCACTGAAACCATCCCGACAAACACGGTGCCGGCCACGCTGAAAAAACTGTTAATTACCGAAGTTACACTGCCAATATTTACCAGCGATTTGGCTTTTACCACTATAAAATCCTGCAGCGTTTGCCCATCGGGGATTATACCCAGGGCATGGAACTCATCGTCAATAAAAGTGAGCGGTCCCTGCAGGTTTTTTGCCAGCATGTTAACATCTATTTTCGAAATGGTTTCGGCCTGGTTCACGATGAGCGGCACAAAAACGGCAATCATTCCGAAAAACATGAGCACAATCAGCATCAACGATAAGGCCGAACTCAGCGCATGCGGGATATGCCACCGCCGGATGTGAACCTTATCGAAAAACCTGACGATAGGTTGCCCTATGAAAGATATTACTGCAGCAATCAGCATCCATACAATCATGAACGAGAACCTCCAAACCATATACCCCACAACAAGTATCAGGATGATATATGCTGCGTATTTTAAAATTTGCTTCATCGGAATGAGATTTGACAGAATACAAACCTACATGAAAAAATCTACTTCACAAACACCGGATTAAAAATTCATGTTGGTTGCCTCTGAACTGTTTCTTCAATTTATTTACAAGTAAATATAAAAAACTAAGACGGTGATGTAAATCCTCCGGACTTGCTGACCAAAAAAAATCCGGTCGCAATAACAATTGCGCCCGGATGCTTAAAGTTTGCAGGGGGCTTATTTTACCCAGTCGGCGATGAACAAATTAGTGTCGCGGGTGCCGTGGTTGTTGCGGTTCGACGACCATACCAGCTTTTTGCCATCGGGCGAAAACATAGGGAAAGCATTAAAATAACTTTCGGTAGTAACCTGCTCCAGACCAGTTCCATCGAGGTTCACCAGAAAAAGGTGAAAATCGTATCCTTTCGAGGATTGGTGATTGCTCGAAAAGATAATTTTTTTGCCGTCGGGCGTAAAAAACGGGGCCCAGTTGGCTTTGCCCAGGTGGGTAACCTGCCTGAAGTCGCTGCCATCCACATTGCAAACACATATTTCCATATTGGTGGGCATTACCAGGTTCTGGGCCAGCAACTCCTTGTATTCCTTAATTTCTTCAGGTGTTTTAGGCCTTGATGCACGGAAAACAAGCTTTTTACTATCCGGCGAAAAGAAGGCGCCGCCATCGTATCCCAGCTGGTTAGTAACCTGTTTTACATTTTTGCCGTCGATATCGCAGGTGTATAAATCGAGGTCGCCATTGCGGGTTGAGGTAAATACAATCTTTTTGCCGTCAGGCGACACAGTGGCTTCGGCATCGTAACCGGGTGTGTTGGTAAGTTGCTTCACAATGTTGCCTGTGAGGTCGGCCACAAATATGTCGAATTCGGGGTAAATGGCCCACAGGTATTTATGATCGGCACGCGGCTCGGGATTTGGCGGGCAATCCTTGCCCCCCAGGTGAGTGGAAGCATATAATATCTGCTTGTTGCCTGGCAAAAAGTACGAGCAGGTGGTTCGCCCCATGCCGGTACTTATCTGGTTAGGCCTGTAGGTTGAATCGGCGGCAGCCCTGGCGATGTTGAGTTCAAAAATCTGGTCGCATTTCAGGCCCCAGGCTGGGTTGTTGCACTGAAAGGTAAGGTTTTTACCATCGAAGCTGAAATAAGCTTCGGCATTATCGCCACCAAAGGTGAGTTGTTTTATGTTTTTGAGGTGTTTTTCCTGGGCTGAAACTGTAACTGCAGCAAACAGCAGAAGAATAATGAGCGGAGTTTTCATACTGAACAAAATGTCTATAATTGATTTGATATACTAAGCATTTTAAAGCAGGAATGTTCAACAAGAACAAAGTTTTCCGGTGATTTTATACAAAAACTTCCGGCAACGGGAAAGTGCCGGAAGTTGCGCTTTAAATCTAAAAACTAATGTTCTACCCCGATGCCAAATAGCCGTTTTGTGGGATTCCACACTTTAAAAATTACAATGTATCAGCGTGGTGCTCAGTTTTAAGTTACTCTTTCACAGACTATTGGAACGAGTGCTGAAACAACTGTACTTTATCTTGACAGATGATAATCATTGATTAATAGTTCAGCTGAGAGGTTTAACCTGGTAGTCAATTTTCGGATCATCTCAATGGTAAGTTTTCTTTTTCGGTTTAGGATTTCGGAAACACGACTCTTACCTCCAATTTCATTTACCAGATCAATTTGTTTAAGTTGCATTTCTTCCATTCTTATTTTAATTGCTTCAATCGGATCAGGAGCTTCAATTGGAAAATGTTTTTTTTCATATTCATCAATCAGCAAACCAAGCACGTCGGCTTCATCGCTTTCGGCAGTTCCGATTTCAGCGCTAAAAATGGCTTCAAGCCTTTTCAATGCTTTCGTGTAGTCAGTTTCACTTTTTATTGGTCTTATTTCCATGTCAGGTAATTTTAAATCGTGTTCGCATCTATTTTATCGTATTCAACATGCGTTCCAATAAAACGGATAAATATCCATTGTTTACGGAAGTTGAATTTTGCTACCAGCCGATAGGAATTGCCTTTTATGTTAAAAACAATTCTGCTGTCTTTCAGAACACTCGCATTAACATACGTCTGCTTAACTTCATTAGGCGTGGTCCAATTTGAACTCATTGCCGTATCGAACCAGGTCTTAAGGTATTGTTCGGAATCCGGATGTTGTTCCCAAAAGTTTTTCAACGTACTTTTTGCAAATATCCTATCCATATGCCCGAATAATGATGCAAAGATAATCAAAAATTCCCAATATGGGAACATTTTGT
>CAYNVK010000225.1:3267-6087 GCA_964400395.1 uncultured Lentimicrobiaceae bacterium
AGCAGCAGCCCGTTAAAAAGCAGTTTATAAATACCGGGCACCGAGCCCCTGAACTGCGGGCTGAAACCATATACTACCACGTTGCCTTTGCCTTTACGCATCCATACCATAGCGGCATAGTTGCCCAGCAATTCTTCCTTGTTGCAGTAGCCGCTCAGCAGCACATGATCCTCGGGGTAGCTGGCAATTACGCGGCGGTCCATATCGAACGATGGCACCGAAGTCTGGAAAACCTGCTCGGCCGTGGTGAGGATACCGGTTTCGGGCTGCATGCCCCAGGTGAGCGGGTGGTTTGGCAACAGGTTTACTTTTAAAAGTGAAGCGGGGCAGCTAAAGCCGGCTTTTTGCAGACCGGGGGCAATATTGGTAAACGGAAGCCTGAAATCCTCGCTCTCTGTTTCGCTGTATTTTATATTCTGCATACCTTCGAAGAGTGCTGTCGAATTTCCCCACGAAAGAACCGTGCCTCCATTTCGTATAAATTTGAGCACTTTCTGAAAGCCATCTTTTCCCATGCCTTTGGTAAATTCGGGCGGATAGTTGGCCATAAAATAATCGTCGCCTGCTTTGGACTTTCCTTCCATCAGTACATTTTTATCCTCATCTGGGAACAGGATTACATCGAAGTTAAGTTCGAATGTTTTTTTCGCGATATCGGCGGGCCTGATCACGGTGTAAGGTATGTGATACTGATCAAAAAGATAGCGTGTCCAGCCGGCATCCATATCCGAAAACCAACTCTCCACCAGCCCTATGCGGGGCATTGCAAGCGTGGTGGATGTTGTGTCGGGGTTGGCTGCAACCCAATGGGGCTGTACATTGAGCGAGTCGGTAACTTTTAAAACCTTAACGCCTTTTGCGCCAGAAATAATGAAACTGCCGGCTGGCAGGGTTTCGCCGGCAAGCGGGATGGCCGCCCTGGTTCGGCGGACCGAAAACCCTGAAGCCAACGCTTTGAATGCGGCCTTATAACTTTCGTTCAGCGCTGAACTGAAGACCCAATAGCCGTTTTCGTGTTCAGGCAATGATTTCATCAATGTATAAGGCAATGTAACCGCCTCCAGTTGCTGATCCAGTTCAATAACCACTACCGGCACCTGGTACGCCTGCAATCCCTTGTTGAGCGGCAGCGACCAGCTGGTGATGTCGTATGGTTTTATCAATTCGCCCCCAGGCGTATAATGCCTTTCGGGATAGGTTTGTGTTTCCATCACTTCCTTGATAAAGGAGCGGAAAGGCTGTGCCATGGGTATCACGATATCGCCGGCATGCATCACTTTATCTTTCCAGGTGATGTCGGCTTTAAGCCGCGAAACGCTAACGCCGTGCTCGCTGAGCAGGTTTACGAGGGCTACCAGTTCGCCCTGGTCGTGCTGCTGAAGTGGCAGCACGAAATAGGTGGGCGCCTGGGTACGGCCTTTCATTACTTCCTTGCGGCACATATTGTTGCGGAACAAGAGTAGCTGTTCGCGGTTGGCGGAAGCAGTGCGGAGCAGGGAAAATGTAGATTGAATTTCGTATTTCACGATGTCGGACAAATGCCACCATCCGCCTTCCCAAGGCAGCGGCATGTTAATGCTTTTTTTATTTTCGCCCAACCCTTTGCCAATTACTCTGATTTCGTTTTTCTCGATGTATAGAGGTGTCGCTCCATTTACGCTGGCAGCCTCGGTAAGCATGCCCACCATATTCTTCCATTCGGCGGTTGCCGTGGAGCCGGGCCAGTAGTCGTCGAAAAGGTAATGCTGGGCTACACCGGCACAACCGGCAGCGGCCATATCCTTAGCCATAGCCGAACCGAATACCCACGACCAGTTCCAGATGCCTTCGTCGATATTTGGGGCAATAGGGTCGGACATGGGAGGTACAAAATAACGCACGCCGGTGGACCCCATCTGGTGTTTTTCGATCATTACCTGCGGGAACCAGTCCTTGCTGTAGATAGCCGAAATTACGCGGGTATCCTTTTGGGTGAGGGTAACAAAATCGCGGTTATTGTCGTGGCCGATGTATTTGTGATACACTCCCGGCAGTGAGCAGCCTTCGTACATAGTTCCTTTGTACTTTCGGTAATTGTCGACCACCATCTGCATGCCGTCGGGGTTGTGGTTGGGCACCACCATAAATACCACGTTCTGCAGGCAGTTGAGCATTTCGGGATCCTTTGTATTGGCCAGGGTATAGGCTATTTGAGGCGCAGCCTGGGTTGGCCCAACCTCGTTGGAGTGCATGGAGAGGGTTGCCAGCACAAACACCCGGTTTTCGGCCACCAGCGAGTCGCGTTCCGCATCGCGCAGTTGCCAGTCGAGGGCCAGCCGGCGATTTATGTCCTTGTAATGATCGAGTTTCTCCAGGTTTTTGGGCGAGGATATAAACACCATGTACATTTTTTTACCCATGGGCGATTCACCGATTTCGCGCATTTGTATGCGTGGTGAAGCTTCGTCGAGCTGACGGAAATAAGCTATCAGCTGGTTATAATCGAACAGGTTGCCATCGGAGCCGGGTTCGAAGCCAAAAAACTCGAGGGGCGATTTGGCGGTTTGCGCCTGTGAGAAATGGACAGAAGTTACTAAAGTTAATAGTAAAATGGCAATCAGAACTGGTCTCGTTTTCATAACGGGGAATTAAACTTCACAGAGAAAATACAGTTAGCAGGCATGGGTAAATTAAAGAAACTGCCGCGGCATGGTTTTGTAAGTCAAAGTAAATACTTTTTAAGGAAAAGTGCAAATAAGGAGGTAAGTGCTTTGGGGCGATGGACGATGGGCGATGGACGATAGACGATTGGCGAAGGGTGATGGGCGATGGGGAGAAGGG
>CAYNVK010000226.1:0-6086 GCA_964400395.1 uncultured Lentimicrobiaceae bacterium
ATTCCTGCAACGTACAGGTTTATCGATATCAATCTGAATACTTCCAATACCCTGGTATCTGGTAAAAATATTCCTTCCAACACCAACCTCGAGCTCGACCTGCAACCCGGCTATGCCGAAATTGCTTCCGGCTACCATAGCAATTTGCAACGTAACCTGAAAAAGGCACAGCAAAATAAGCTCACCTTAATTCAGCATGTAAATCCTGATGAACTGATTTCGTTATTCAGGATGTATAAAGGACAGCAATTAGTACACCTTAAAGATCCCCAGTATAAGCTTATACAACAAGTGGCGGAGCAAAGTCTGCAAAATGGCACAGGGCAGGTATGGGGTGTTACCGACACAGCCAGCCAGCTGCTTGCCGCCGTTTTATGGGTTACCTGCCATGGCAAAGCCATCTTCCTGTTTTCGGCAGTAACTGACCAAGGCAGGAAGCAACATGCCATGCCCTGGCTAATTGATTCATTTATCAGGGAACACGCAGGAAATCCGCTGACACTCGATTTTGAGGGATCAAATAACGAGAGCCTGGCCAGATTTTACAGCAGTTTCGGAGCATGGAAAATAATTTATCAACGGTACACATACAACAGGCTGCCGCTGGTTATACGCATGGGCCTAAGTTCATGGAGATTAGTGAGGGAAAAATTAAAAAAAGTAATACACCACATGTAATTACTAAGCCAAACTCGTTAATTTTGCCGGAATTTGGTACAAGGGTAAATCATAAAAGGTTTAAAAATTCGGAATATGGTGATCAATATCGGGAGCAAGAATTCAATAGTAAACCATTTTTTACGCGATCTGCGGGATATCAATATTCAACAGGATCGCATGCGCTTTCGCAGAAATATGGAACGGGTAGGCGAAATTTTTGCTTATGAAATCAGCAAAACCATGACTTTCGAACCCAAAGAAGTGATTACATCGCTTGGTACTGCTGAAATCCCGGTAATTAACACCCCTCCTGTTGTAGCCACCATATTACGGGCAGGCCTGCCCCTTCACCAGGGTTTATTGAACTATTTTGATAATGCCGACAATGCTTTTGTTTCGGCATACCGCGAACATCGCAAAGACGGAGAATTTGATATCCAGATCGAATACGTTTCGAGTCCTGAAATTGAAAACCGCATACTAGTACTCTCCGACCCTATGCTTGCTACAGGACATTCAATGGTTGCATCATACAAATCGTTGCTCATTCATGGCAAACCGAAACATACACATTTTGTTTCAGTTGTAGCCAGTGTGCAAGGCGTTGAATACCTGAAAAGAATGCTGCCCAAGACAGGCACCACCATTTGGGTAGCCGCCATTGACGATGAACTCACCGCCCAGGGTTATATTGTACCTGGCCTTGGTGATGCCGGCGACCTGGCATTCGGACAGAAGTCGTAGAAAAAAATCTGTTTCCTGCAATTTTATGATGTAAACAGCAACATTTTGTATGTTGGTGCGTTATAGTTTAAATCATTTAACAGTTGTCGGGTTTTCTCAAAATACTTATCGTATTCCTGGTAAGCAGCATCAAATTTTTGATTGCTCCTGCCCTTTCATTTGGCATGGGCCTTAATTTTTTGCAAACCTGGCTTTCCACTACTGCCGGTGGCATTGTTGGTGTTATAGGTTTCTTTTTCCTGAGCCGATGGCTGATACAGTTATACACCAAATATTTTTTCTATTATTTTCACCTGCTGAAAGTTAAAATCTACGGATTACTGAATCTGAATATTCCAAAACTGATTCCGGCACGCAGGTTTACCCGCCAGAACCGGATGATTATTAAAATTGTAAAAAGATTCGGACTGGCTGGTATTGTTATACTTACGCCCGTATTATTATCCATTCCGGTAGGCACTTTTATCGCCACCCGGTATTATTCAGCTAACCGTTTCCTGTTGTTGTATCTGTGTGCCTCGGTACTTTTCTGGTCGTTGTTCATGTCGTCGGCCATTTCTTTGTTTTAGAAGTCATCTTACCCTTCTTTTTTTTGCCCGAGTGTAAATTAAATCAGTAATTTTACCATGCTGTTTTATTTGCATCTGCCCATGCCGGCATTTGGCATAAAATATAAACTTTAACTTTTAGTTACGTTTTACCAATAATATCAAAACCATGAAATTGTTGTCGGGAGGCCTTGTAGGTGAAAACCTCAGAATATCATTACAATCCGTTCGAAGCCACATGATGCGTACCACCCTTACAGTGCTGATTATAGCTTTCGGAATCATGGCACTGGTAGGTATTCTAACATCTATTGATGCCATTAAATTTTACCTCAACGACAATTTCCAGATGATGGGCGCCAATACTTTCACCATCCGGAACCGCACCATGCAGATTCATATGGGTAAACGGGCCAAGGCCAATAATTTCAGGGAAATTACCTTCGAAGAAGCATCCCGGTTCAAGGAATCATATACTTTCCCAGCCACCACGGCGCTTTCGATATTTGCTACCAATACCGCAACCGTTAAATTTGCGGCCAACAAAACCAATCCCAATGTACCGGTAATCGGATGCGATGAAAATTATATGATTACTTCCGGTAACGAAATTGTACAGGGACGAAACCTGTCGCCGACCGAAGTGTATTATGGCGTGGCAGCCACCATTATTGGCAGCGATGTGAAGAAGAAAGTTTTTAAGAACAACGAAGACCCGGTGGGGAAATTTATAACCATAGGGCCGGGCCGGTACCTGGTTGTTGGGGTGTTAAAAGAAAAAGGATCAAGCCTGGGCTTTAATCCCGATAACGTGTGCCTGATCCCCATCAATAATGCAAGGCAGCAATTTGCCCGCCCCAATGCATCATATACCATTAACATCGCAGTTACCGATGGTTCAAAACTGGAAGCTGCAATTGATGAAGCCACCGGCCTTTTCAGGATATTGAGGCAGGTTAAAGTGGGCGAAGAAGACAGTTTCGATATTTCAAAAAGTGATAACCTGGCCAATATGCTATTCGACAGCCTCAGCTACCTGAGGATGGCAGCCATTGTAATTGGTGCCATTACCCTGATGGGAGCCGCTATCGGGCTTATGAATATTATGCTGGTCTCGGTAACCGAACGCACCCGCGAAATCGGGATCCGTAAAGCCATTGGAGCCACCAAAAACACTATCCGGAACCAGTTTCTGGCCGAGGCTATTGTTATTGCCCAAATCGGCGGGGTACTGGGAATTATACTCGGCATAGCCATTGGTAACGCGCTCGCACTCTCGATAGGCACCAGTTTTATTGTACCCTGGAACTGGATCATTTGGGGCTTCGGACTGTGTTTCGGGGTTGCATTGCTTTCGGGAATTCTGCCTGCCGTTAAAGCAGCCAAACTCGACCCGATAGAAGCGCTTCGGTACGAATAAATCATTTGTTTTCCTGATTGATTGCATGTTGCAGGCTTTCCTTTTTTAAGCACTGCTGATAGCTTTTTGCTTAATAACTAAAATATTTGTTATTCTTTACGACATTTGTCGTAATTTTCGCGACATAATACTTATCTTTGTAAAAAAAACGAAATGGAAATATTTGATCCCACGGTTGCTTACGGAAACGTCGACGACAACAATACCATGTCACTGATAAAGATGGTTCGCGAGGGTGTTGAATTTCCGGCTTTCGAGAAATTTGCAAGCAAGAGCCCGTTCAGCCAACAGGAGTGGTCAGCTTACCTGCACCTCTCCGAACGAACCATGCAGCGTTATCGTAACGAAAAACGAACTTTCGATCCGCTGCAGTCGGAGAAAATAATTGAAATCGCTTTGCTTTATAATAAAGGGGTTGAAGTGTTTGGCTCAGCCGAAAAATTGAATACATGGCTCGAGACCAACAACCTTGCGCTTGGCGACATCAAACCCAAATCGTTGCTCGATAATACCTTTGGCATCAGTATCCTGAAGGATGAACTTTTTGCCATTGAACACGGTGTGCTGGCATGATTGTTTACAGGCTGAGTAAATCGAAATTTGCCGCCGACTTATCGGGCAGGGGTGCCGAAAAAACAGGTGGTCGCTGGAACAGCAAAGGCACCGCCATGGTATATACAAGCGCTTCGAGGGCTTTGTGCACCACCGAGATAGCAGTCCATACTCCTTTAGGAAACCTACCAGAGGATTATATGCTTGTAACGATCGAAATTCCTGACGCCATTGCTATTTCTGAGCTCTCACTGATTGAATTACCACGCGACTGGAAATCGATACCGCATGCACATTCAACACAACTGATTGGCGACAACTTTGTTACCCAGGGAATATATGCCGTGCTAAAAGTACCCTCGGTGGTGGTTCAGGATGAATTCAACTTCCTGCTGAATCCGCTTCATCCGGCTACCAGGGAAATTGTGATCAGGGGAATTGAACCTTTTAATTTTGACGAGCGACTATTTAACCGCTAATCCTGCCAGCCACACTGGCGGCTAAATACCTGATTTCTTTAAGCGTTCCACGATTTCAAAAACAGCCGGGCAGGTTTCTGTATTTTTCAGCGTGAGGGTAAGTATCTGTTGCATACGCCGGCGGTCGGTATGCGGGTAATCGCGGCATGCGCGGGGGCGATCCTCGTAAATGCGGCAATAATTATCAGCGTCCAGAAACGGGCATGGCATGCTGCGGAACACGTAATCGTTGTCCTCGTCGAGCTGCAGGTATTTTTCGGTAAGTTCCGATGGTTTTATTTTTAAGGCTGCCGATATACGGCGTATGTCGGCATCGGTAATCCGGGGGCCCAGCGACCGACAGCAATTGCCGCAATCGAGGCAGTTCACCTGCTCAAAAACTTCTTCGTGTATCGTTTGAAACGCTGCATCTACCTTACCGGGATCCTTTTTCGACAGCTGCCTGAAAAACCCCGTGGTTTCTTTCTTTTTTTTGGCTGCTTGAATTGCCAGGTTTTCAAGTGTTTGGGGTGTTATTTTCATGAAGCGTTTCAATAAATGGAAAGGCAGAATTTCGGTCGGCAAATGTACAGATGTTTTCAGGTTGCATGATTAAAATGCCAGAATTTTCGGCGATATATTTCAGCAACAATGATTTTCAGTATCTTGCATCAGAATATACCTGAGGTTATGGACTTTCTTCTATTTGTAATGGTTGCCGGGGTTGTGGCTTACCTGCTGTTTTTCCTCTTTGGCGAATCGCCATTCAGTTTTTTAACCGACAGACGCTGCATGGCTTTGTTCAGCAAGGGTACGGCACCCAACTACAGGGAGTTGCTCTTACAAAACTTCGTGGTTTACAAAATGCTCGACGAAAACGGAAGGCGCAAATTCGAGAAACGTGTTTGCCGGTTTATCCGGATGAAAGATTTCAGGGCTGGGAAAAACATCGAGAAAATAACTGACGAAATGCGTGTGCTGGTATCAGCTTCGGCCATTCAGCTTACTTACGGTTATCCCGACCTGTATTTTCAGCATTTTAAAACCATCATCCTGTATGCCGAGGAATATTATTCACCGCTTACCGGGCAATACCACCAGGGCGAAGTGAATGCAGGAGGCGCCATCGTGCTGTCGTGGAACAACTTCAGGGCGGGTTTCAACAACCTGAACGATGGCCGTAACCTGGCCATGCACGAAATGGCCCATGCACTCAGGCTTTCGAATATTTTTGATAACCAAGGGTACGATTTTATCGACAGGGATGCCTTGCTTGAATTTGAGCACCTGGCTAAAGCAGAAATGATGATAATTGATGAAGGGAAAAATTCCTTTTTCAGGTTGTACGGTGGAACTAACCTGCATGAATTTTTCTCGGTGGCGGTTGAATGTTTTTTTGAACAGCCGCAGGAGTTTAATTCCTATAACTCACATTTGTATGAACTTATGACCCGCATCCTGAGAATAGATTTACTCAATTTCACGAATGAGTGAATGCGATGAAATGTTTTGAATGTTTAAAGAGTTTAAAGAGTTTGAAGAGTTTGAAGAGTTTCAATGTTTCAGGAGTTTCAAATGGTTTCAAGGGTTTCAGGGTTTGAAGAGTTCCAATGGCTTAAAGGTTTCAAGACTTGCCTGCTGCAAGCAGGGTTTCAAAGGGTTTCAGGGGTTTCAATGTCTCAGAGGATTGATGGGATTGATGGG
>CAYNVK010000227.1:0-6084 GCA_964400395.1 uncultured Lentimicrobiaceae bacterium
GGGCGTGTGCCTCGTACAGCTCGCCTTTAATATTTATTTTAATGGTAGCCGAAGGCCTAAGGTTCCGCGAATTGGTAAGCACATAGTCTTCGATGTGTACATTTTCCTCGAAGGTGCTGCTGTCGAGTACATCAGAAATGATATAAGGCAGATCGGATTGGGTAACGGTTTCTTTTTTGTCGCCCAGTTCAATAATACGTTGGGTTACTTTTTTCAGATCGGCATCCGAAAGCTCAATGCCCAGCTGCAGCAGGTTGTTTTCGATGTTTGCCTTTCCGCTGGTTTTGCCCAGGGCATATTTGCGCTGGCGGCCAAAGCGTTCAGGCATCAGGTCGTTAAAGTAGAGATTTTTCTTTTTATCGCCATCGGCATGTATTCCCGCAGTTTGTGTAAACACGTTTTCGCCAACCACGGGTTTGTTCATCGGTATGCGCAGGCCCGAAAAGGTTTCGACCAGCCGGCTGGCTGAATAAAGCGATTTTTCGATCACCGAGGTTTTGATGCCGGGCACAAAATCGTTCAGCACGGCAATGGCGCTGGCCAGGGGTGCATTCCCGGCGCGTTCGCCCATTCCGTTCACGGTAAGATGAAGGCCTTTGGCTCCGGCATACACAGCTTCCAGTACGTTGGCAATGCCCAGGTCGTAGTCGTTGTGCGCGTGAAAATCGAAATGGATATTCGGGTAGCGTTTCACGATGGCCGAAATATATTCCCTGGTTTCGGCTGGTATAAGTATGCCCAGGGTATCGGGCAACAGGATTCGTTTTATGGGCTGGGTGGCGAGGAAATCGAGGTATTGAAAAACATATTCTTTCGAATGCCGCATGCCGTTGCTCCAGTCCTCGAGGTAAATATTGCAGTCGATGTTGTTTTTTACCGCCAGGGCAATCACATCGCCAACTTCTTTAAAATGCTGTTCGGGTGTTTTTTTCAGCTGGTGGGTTAAATGGTTTAATGAACCTTTGGTGAGCAGGTTCATCACCCGGGCGCCGGTTTGCAACATCCAGTTCACCGAAGTGTCGCCATCCACGAAAGTGAGCACTTCAACCCTGTTAATAAATCCCTTGGTTTTTGCCCAGTCGATAATTTTTTTAACAGCCTGAAACTCGCCTTCCGACACGCGTGCCGAGGCAACCTCTATGCGGTCCACTTTTACTTCGGTTAACAGCAGTTGCGCAATGGTAAGTTTTTCGGAAGCTGAAAATGATACTCCGCTGGTTTGTTCACCATCGCGAAGCGTGGTATCCATTATTTCTATGTGACGTACTTTACCGGGCATTTTGACAATTTTTATGAAAACTAATTTAGCGACTGTTTAAATTTTTTAAATAAATCCTATTAGTTGAATATAAGTCGGAAGACCCCTGCCTGACTGCGTCAGCAGGCAGGGAAGTCCGAAGTCAGAGAAGACACCTCTCCATTTCTCCTTGTCCCAATTTCTCCTTGTCCCCATTTCTCCCTTCGCCCCCTCGCCGTTTCTCCCCATCCCCCTTCTGAAAGCTAAAAACCACAATTTTAAACAGACGCTACTATGTTGTAAGTTGTCCGGCAAATGCCAGTATTTCGTCTTTCATGGCCTGCAGGTAATCTATATCGTCGAATCCATTCAGCATGTTGTGTTTTTTATAGCCATCAATGGCAAAGGACTCTTTTTCGCCGCTGGCCAGCAGGGTAATGGTTTGGTCGGGGAGGTTTACTTCCAGTTCGGTTTTCGGATCTTTTTCAATGGCTTTAAAAATTTTATCCAGGAATTCAGCGCTTACCTGCACCGGCAGTACCCCGATATTGAGCGAGTTGTTTTTAAAAATATCGGCAAAAAAGCTTGATACCACGCAGCGGAATCCATAATCGTAAATGGCCCAGGCGGCATGTTCGCGACTGCTGCCGCTGCCAAAGTTTTTACCTCCAACCAGTATTTTTCCTGAGTAAGTATTGTTGTTCAACACAAAATCGGGTTTTGGGGTACCATCCGTATTGTATCTCCAGTCCCTGAAAAGGTTATCGCCAAAGCCTTTGCGCTCGGTAGCTTTCAGGAAACGGGCAGGGATAATCTGGTCGGTATCCACATTCTCGATGGGGAGTGGAACGGCGGTACTTTTTAATATTTCGAATTTATCGTAAGCCATTTTTTGAGTTTTTTAATCTGATTATCTTTTTGTTTTATGCAAACTTCCCGGGTTAAGTTCTTCTCCTTGAGGAGAAGGTGCCGAAGGCGGATGAGGTGAAAAATCTCTTTTTGAAAACTGCGCTGCCTTCGCGGGGAGCAATTGCGGTTGTGGCTGATAAGCGGTTCAAAGCGATCGGTTTCCGACCCCGGAAGTGATGCAATGTCCAGGCAACAATCCGGCATCAACCTAATTACAACAATTCCCTTGGATCGGTTACCACGCCTGTTACGGCTGCAGCTGCAGCTACCAGCGGGCTGGCAAGCAGGGTGCGGCTTCCGGGGCCCTGACGGCCTTCGAAGTTCCTGTTGCTGGTGCTTACCGCGTATTTACCTGCCGGAATTTTATCATCGTTCATGGCCAGGCATGCCGAACAGCCGGGCTGCCTGAGCTGGAAGCCGGCCTCGGTAAGTATATCCAGTATGCCTTCATCTTTAATCTGCTGTTCAACCACATGTGAGCCCGGAACCAGCCAGGCGGTGATATTGTCGGCTTTTTTGCGCCCTTTCACAATGGAGGCAAAAGCCCTGAAATCCTCAATGCGGCCGTTGGTGCAGCTTCCGAGGAAGACATAATCCACTTTTTTACCTATAATTTTTTCGCCTTCGCTAAAACCCATGTAAGCCAGCGATTTTTTGTACGAAGCCTCACCATCTTTTACCGCTGTTGCAAAAGGGACGCTGCGGCTTATGCCGGTACCCAGGCCAGGATTGGTACCATAAGTTATTTGCGGCTCAATATCGGCGGCAGCATAATTCAGTTCTTTGTCGAATACTGCGCCGGAGTCGGTTTTCAGGGTTTTCCAGTTTGCAACGGCTTTGGTCCATTCATCACCTTTCGGGGCTTTTTCTTTCCCGTTCAGGTAATCGAAAGTAACCTGGTCGGGGGCAATCATACCGCCGCGCGCGCCCATTTCGATGGAGAGGTTACAAACGGTCATGCGGCCTTCCATGCTCATGTTTTCGAATACATCGCCGGCATATTCCACAAAATAGCCGGTTGCCCCGCTGGCGGTAATCTGCGAGATAATATATAAAGCAACATCTTTTGGTGTGATTCCCTTGCCCAGCGTTCCGTTTACGTTAATGCGCATTTTTTTGGGCTTCACCTGCATGATGCATTGCGAGGCAAGCACCATTTCCACTTCGGAGGTGCCTATGCCAAAGGCGATGGCTCCAAATGCGCCATGGGTTGAGGTGTGCGAATCGCCGCAAACCACCGTCATGCCGGGCAGGGTAATCCCGTTTTCGGGACCCACCACATGCACAATACCGTTCTTCGGGTTGCCTAATCCCCAGTGCGAAATGCCGTGCCTGGCTGAATTTTCTTCGAGGGCTTTCAGCTGGTTGGCTGATAAGGGATCTTTCACCGGCAGGTGCTGATCGAGGGTAGGGGTATTATGGTCGGCGGTGGCAAAGGTACGCTCGGGGAACAAAACACGCGCATTCCTTTTCTGAAGTCCCAGGAACGCTACCGGGCTTGTAACTTCATGAATGAAATGCCTGTCGATAAAAAATACATCAGGTCCATCGGCTATATGTTTCACCACGTGGGCATCCCATACTTTATCAAAGAGTGTTTCAGGCGTTTTTGTCATGGTAAGGATTTTTCAATTTAAGTGATTTACGGAAGAAAAGGTATCGCTTTTGGCTCAAAAACCTCAAAAAAGCGCACTTTTTTGAGGTTTTTGATACATTTTGCAAAGATATTGAAAAAAATGCATAGTTCGGAACTGAATCCGCATTCGGAACGGGTCCCGATGCATGTGATGCATAATTTCAACCAGGAATTTAACAAGCAGAAGGCGGTTTTGTTGGTATAAACACATCTGGCGCATGGCCCGGAGGCAATTTCATGCCGGCGGTTCAACGTATGCAAGTAAGCTCAGGCCTTCAGGTTTTCAGGATGACCAAAATGTTGTTTCAGGCGCCGGCGCCAGGGTGATCGGATTTATTACCCTGGTATAATCTCACAATCCTGTTGATGTCGGTGTTCTCGAGTATGTTTTTTTCATACCCGTAGCGTGCTGCCAGCAGCATGGCTTTTGCAAAGTAACCGGTGTTTGTAACATAGCGGTCGGAGTGCTTGAGTAAAAAATATAACGGCTTGGTAATGGCATACAGCACATTATACAACGGGGTTCTCGATTTGATGCCTTTAGCGGGTTGTATATAAGCCGGCCTGAACATATATGCTTTTTTGAAAGGCATGGCAAGCAAGGCATTTTCGGTTTTTCCTTTTACCCTGGCCCACATTACTTTTCCTTGTTCGCTGCTGTCGGTGCCGGTGCCGGAAACAAAACACATTGTCATTTCTTCATTTGTGTGCAACAAGGTTTCGGCAATATGCAGGGTCAGCTCGTAGGTGGTTTTGTGATATTCCTTTTCCGACATGCCGGCCGAAGAAACACCCAGGCAAAAAATGCAGGTATTAAACCCGCTCAATTCGCCGGCGATGGGGGTGAGGTTGAACAGGTCAGAATGCACAATCTCTCTGACTTTGTGGTGGCTGAAGTTACTTTTTCGCCTGTTAACAATGAGTACGGATTCAACTTCATTGTCGCTGAGGCATTCGCTTAATACCGCCTGGCCAAGCATGCCTGTTGATCCGAAAATAATAGGGTTTAATTTCATTTTGCCGTTGCTGGTTACACAATGTTACAATGAAACAAAGATAAGACAATGCTGGTTCATGTGTTCTAAGTTATGCACCACAGGCAGGCTTGCAGCAGTTCATACGGCATTGCAGTGCCAGGCGACAAATTACGTTTAGGCTACATCTTTATTAAATGTAATATTGTTAAGTTTGTGGTGTGACAACGCACAAGTTTCATGCGTTCATAAGCATGGGTTTTGATATTTTTCTGTTTTTAGATGTAATTGATAGATGATAAACACTGTAAAGAATTGGGAAGAGCTCTCTTTAAGGATAGGAGGACAATTTACATTTAGCGAAACCAACAGAGCTCATGCTGGCTTAATTTATAAGTTTCGGATTATTAAAGAAATGAGTAATGGACAAATTGAAATAGAACAATTTGTTATGGTTTATGGGAAAGACTCATTTCAAAACAGTTTAGTAACAATTTGCTACAAGACTGCAGGCAGAGAAAAAATTAGTTTGCAGATTTGGAGAAAAACTATTCTCGACAGGATTCTTAATCGCGGACGGAAAACAGGTGATGATGCTTTTGATCGTAATTTCTTTATAAAAAGTGATTTTTGGGATGAGTTATCTATACTTGTTAAAAATCAGGACTTTAAAAACTTTATTTCAGCAAATTACGATGTTTTTTTTACCATTAAAACAGTTCAGAATGAAACAATGATTATTTTTAAGGTGAATAGTTTTAATGCTATTTTTGATGCATACCTGGTTTTGTGTGAACTAGTAAAAATTGTTCATGCAAATAGTATTTTTCACCAAAATCCCCCAACTGACAGAAGAACTGTCCTCCAAAATTAAAAGATGCTATCCGAAACCTTTAAACTAGCAGAATCAGAATTTACAGGTGTAGAAAATTACAGAATGGATGATTGATTGATCGAAGTAACTTTGAGAATTAAAAATGGCCAATGTGAAATTGGTTATTTCGGCAGGAAATATTGAAAATTCTAAAATTTTGCATATTCTGATTCAGACAATGAACTGCACGCTCTCCTTACCCTGCAACCCCAGCTTCCATAAATAAAAAAAGAGGCCCGAAAGCCTCTTAAATCATTAAATCCGGATTAACGCTTCAATTAGTTTTTGCTAAACTCGGCATTGGCATTAATTACCACTTCGTCGCCAACAATAGCGGTTGGGGTGCTTCCGCCAATTGCAAAATCGGAACGTTTCAGCTTGCCGCTGATTTTGAAACCGGCAATGGACTTTTTGCTCATCGGGTGTACGCCTGTTTTGGCAACAGCCGTTAAAG
>CAYNVK010000228.1:0-6075 GCA_964400395.1 uncultured Lentimicrobiaceae bacterium
CCTGCTGACAGGGAACGGGTTGAAGGTGAAGCATTATTCCTGAGAAGCCTCATGTATTTCGACCTGGTACGTTTTTATGCACTTCCTTACGAACCCAACGGTGCTAACACCCAGTTAGGTGTTCCCCTGGTGCTCACACCTACACATGGCATCAGTGCCGAAAATAATGTGGGACGTAATACTGTTGCTGAAGTTTATGCGAAGGTTATTACCGACCTGGAACGTGCTGCCTCCATTCTTCCGGAGGACAACGGGTATTATGCCACCTCGGGTGCCGCCAATGCCTTGCTGGCCCGTGTTTACCTGCAAAAAGCCGATTATGCCAAGGCCCGCGATGCTGCCGATAAAGTAATCGGCTCCGATGTTTATACCCTTACTGATACTTACGCCGAAGCTTTCAACAACGAAGAATCTTCGTCAGAAGATATTTTCTCAACTAAATTTGTTGCTGCCGATGGTATTAACCAAATGACTGAATTCTGGTCGACCACCGAATATGGCGGACGCGACGGCGATATTGAAATTATGCAGGAGCACCTCGACCTTTACAGCGAAGATGATGAAAGGCTCGCACTCTTCTGGATCGGGAATGATGCATGGCGTTCGGGGAAATGGAATACCATGTATGGATTGGTAAACCTCTTCCGTTTATCGGAAATGTACCTTACCCGCGCCGAATGCAACCAAAGGCTGAATACCACCATTGGCGACACCCCTTTGAACGACTACAACGCAATTCATCAAAGGGCTGGTTTAACGGCAAAAGGTTCGGTTACGCTCGACGATATACTGTACGAACGCAGGCTGGAACTTGCCCACGAAGGATTTAAACTTCACGACATGAAACGCCTGAAACAAAACGTCGGGAGTATGCCATACAACGATCCTAAGCTGGTATATCCGATCCCTGCCCGCGAAATTGCAGCCAACCCTGCACTTGCGGATCAGCAGAACCCTGGATACTGAACATTATTTGCGATTTTTTAAAAGCCGGTTTTTATAGCCGGTTTTTTTTTGGGTAAAAAATCTGTTTATTGCCTGGTTTTACACTGAGGCATTCTTTTATAACCCGTAAATTTGCGGCAGCGCGCAGTTTTTAAATGTGGGCTGAAGATATTGTGCTTAAAAACCTGATGGGAAAAGAAATTTTTATAATCGCATTGCTGTCGCACGTGAAGCCGCTGGGTTACATGGTTTTGCCTTATGCCTGCTTTCGCGAAAACGACATGTTTATAACGGTACACGAGCGTCTTTCGGGATTAAACATTGGCAAATATCCTGAAATAACACCGGCCGAATCCGAATTCTTTAAACTATCCGAAACCTATTCGAACCAGGCGCTCATCAAACAGTTTTCGAAGAAAAAAGAAACGCCAAAGGACTTTTTTGCTCATCTCGACAAAAAGCTGCTCGATGAAATGATCAGGCCTTTTATAGAACGAAAGCTTTCGCTGATCTTCCGGATACTGCTCGAAAACAACATCCCGCTATACAATGGCAAAGGCGGATCAAATCTTTACGAGGAAGATCATATCCATATTGAAAATGTTAGTCCCGAAACATCGTTAAAATTTATACGCACCCCCGAAGGTACCCAATACATGCTCAGGGCATTTCATGCTAATCGCGAACTTGAGCTGTGCGACCCCGAAAATGCTATACTGGTAAATGAACCCTGCTGGTACCTTGCCGGTAATAAACTGGTGCATTTTAAGGAGCAGATAAGCGGCAAACTGCTGATTCCCTTTCAGAAAAAAGCTTTTGTTAACATACCAAAACGTATTGAATACCAGTATTTCAGCACGTTTATCCGGAAAATTGCCAACCGTTGCGATATCGAAGCCGAGGGTTTCCTGGTGAACGATCTTCAGCTGCAGCCCCGTGCAGTGCTCTCGCTCGAAACCGATTTGCAGGGCCGTAATGCCTTAATCCTTCATTTTGAGTACGGTGACAAAATGATCCTGGCCAATCAGTCGCAACAATCGTTCACCACCCTGCTGGCCGACAAAAACGGGTTTATCTTTAACCGATTTAAACGGGAAAAGGAATGGGAAACTGCGCAGGTAGCATTCCTGAAGTCGAAGGGCTTGAAAAAAGTGGAGGCAGCGTTTGTAATGGCGGAGCAAGCCACGCAACCCGACGCCGACTACCGGATGATTGAATGGCTTGCTGAAAATAATGCGGAATTGAGCAAACAGGGTTTTGTTGTTAATCAACCCGACAAAAAGAAATACATTTTTGAGGTCCCGGTACTGGAACTAACCATGGATTCAGGCTTCGACTGGTTTGATGTGATGGGAACCGTGGTGATTCATGATCTGAAAATTCCTTTTGTAAGGTTCAGGAATCATATTATAAATAACAAAAAGGAGTATGAACTGCCGGGCGGAGAAATCGTGATTCTCCCCGACGAATGGTTTTCGCGGTTCCAGGATATCATGTTTTATGCCCGCGAACAAAACCAGCAGATCCGCCTGGGGAAACATCATTTTAAACTGCTGGCGGCTATCCCCAACCCGGTGGTTCAGCAACTTGTTGACAGCCTTGATGTGCCTGTTAAGGTTGAACTGCCACCACTTGCCGGTGTAACCCTCAGGCCCTACCAGCTGGCAGGATTTTACTGGATGCATGCCCTGCTGAAGCAAGGATTGGGCGGAATACTGGCTGATGATATGGGGCTTGGGAAAACGCTTCAAACCATTGCGCTGCTGGCCTCGCGATATACGGCAACCAGCCCGCTGAACGAATTTGAAATGCCCGACCATGGCAGGCCGTTAAATGCAGTGCCCATACAACTTGATTTGTTTTCGCAGGCAGAAATTGTACAGCCGGTTGCATCCGGAGCCAGGGTTGATAGCCCTGACACAACAAGACCCGCGTGCAGCCTGGTGGTATTGCCGGCATCACTCATCCACAACTGGCTGAATGAACTTCGCAGATTTGCCCCCTGGCTGAGGCTTTATGTACACGCGGGAGCGGCCAGGGCAGCAAGAACCGGCATTTTCGGGCAATATGATATTGTGCTCACCACTTACGGTACCTTGCGGAACGATATTGCCATGTTCAGCAAATTTGTTTTCGGGCATATTATTCTCGACGAAAGCCAGCAGATTAAAAATCCCGATTCGAAGGCAGCGCAGGCCGTATTCAGCCTGCAGGGCATGCATCGCATGGTACTTACCGGTACGCCCATACAAAATTCTCTGGCCGATATATGGTCGCAGTTCGATTTCCTGAATCCGGGGATGTTGGGCACTTATCAGCATTTTATGAAGTATTACGCTTCGCCCTTGTCGAAAAATCACGAGGATATGGCCGGAGAAAAGCTCAGGAATATGATTGGCCCGTTTATTTTACGACGCACCAAAGAGGGAGTTGCCAGGGAGTTGCCCGCGCTTACCGAAACGGCTGTTTTCTGTGCCATGACCGACGAACAGCAAAGCATGTACAATTCGGAGAAATCGAAAATCAGGAACAGCATTCTGGAGAAATTCGCAAATGACGGCAGCAGCAATGCTTCGGTGCTGGTATTGCGTTCGCTTATGATGCTCCGGCAGCTGGCAAACCACCCGCGTATGCTCGATGCCACATCGCAGGCCGGCAGTGGTAAGTTTGCCGAAGTTACCGAAAGCCTGGCTACCCTGTTGGCCGAGAACCACAGGGTACTTATATTTTCGTCCTTTGTCCGCCACCTGAAACTGGTGGAAGAATTCTGTTTGGATGCAGGCTACAGGTATGCCATGCTTACCGGGGCTACCACCAACCGCGAGAAAGTGATCAATTCGTTTAAAAAAGACAGCAGCACCAAACTATTCCTTATTTCGCTCAAAGCCGGTGGGGTAGGGCTCAACCTCACCGAAGCCGATTATGTATTTATCCTCGATCCCTGGTGGAACCCTGCAGCCGAAATGCAGGCCTTTAACCGTGCCCATCGCATCGGACAGGATAAAAATGTTTTTGTGTACCGGTTTATTACAAAAGATACCGTTGAGGAAAAAATTGTACTTCTGCAGCAGCGCAAAAAGCAGCTTGCCGATTTGTTTGTAACTTCCGATACCGCCATTGCCGGCATGAGCAAGGAGGAAATTATGGAGATATTTGCATAAAGTGCAGGTTTTTTCAATCAGGTATTCATATCCGGTTATTATTCATGTTACATCAGGCTTAAGTAAAAACTGCTGCCCGGGTGTATAAAGTGCGTTGAAGCCTTTGCCATCATGTTTTTCTTTGTATTTTTGGGAAAGCAAATCACTTAACACTTATATATGTATGACTCCAAAATTTAAGATTCCGCACACCTACGTTATTATTTTCTCCATCATACTGCTGGCAGCTGTATTTACGTGGTTTGTTCCCGGGGGATCGTTTGAACGCGAAAAAATTACTACTTCTTCGGGAAGCAGTGAGGTTGTGAAAGCACATTCATTTCATTACGTGGACAACAGTCCGCAGACCTGGCAAATATTTTCAGCTTTTTATAAAGGCTTTGTGCGCTCACCCAAAATCATTGTTTTTATCCTCATCCTGGGAGGGGCTTTCTGGTTGCTAAACGAAAGCAAAGCCATTGATATGGGCGTGTATGCTTTCCTGAAAAAGAGTGACAGGCTGAACCGTTACCGGTTTATCCGGTTCCTGGGGGTAAATAATATTATTATCACGATAGTAATGCTGATGTTCAGCTTTTTCGGGGCTATTTTCGGGATGAGTGAGGAAACCATAGCTTTTGTAATCATTTTTGTGCCCATGGCCATCTCCATGGGATATGATTCCATTGTGGGTGTTTGCATGTGTTTTATTGGAGCAGGCATAGGGTTTGCAGGCTGCCTTATGAACCCGTTTACGCTGGGAATTGCACAGGAAATTGCCGGGTTACAACTTTTTTCCGGTCTCGAGTACCGGTTCTTTATCTGGTTGGTAATCAATATTGTGGGTATAGGGTATGTATTGTGGTATGCCAACAGGGTGAAGAAAAACCCGACCAAATCCATAGTGTACCACGAGGATAGCTACTGGCGTGAGCATCATGCAAAAGCCGATCTGCAGGTATCGGAAAAATCGCTTACCTCAACCTGGGTAGCCTATGTTGGTGTACTTGCTGCTATTGTAGTTTCTGCATTTATCTGGCCACAGAATCCTATTAAACTCGGTGCCAATGCATTTACATTGCCTGTTCTGCCTGTTGTTGCCGTGTTATTCGCCATTTCAGGATATATGGCAGTTCGGAAATCCTTACAGGCATTTGTACTGAACATTCTTATTTTTACCGTAGTCTTCCTGGTGGTTGGAGTAACAGGTTTCGAATGGGGATTACTTGAACTGGCAGCTTTGTTTTTCGGTATGGCGCTGGTGGCAGGTATGGCCATGGGCAAAGATGCCAATGAAATAACACGTTCGTTTGTTGCCGGTGCCAGAGACATTATGTCGGCAGCGTTGGTGGTAGGGCTTGCCGGAGGCATCATCGTTATTCTGGAGGATGGCAAAATTATAGATACCATTTTGTATGGCATTTCCAGGTCCATAGAAGGAACAGGCAAAATTGCAACGCTTTCGCTGATGTATGTTTTTACCTCGGCCATCAATGTTGTCATCACCTCGGGAACCGCCAAAGCGGCTCTTATTATGCCTATACTTCGCGATATTTCCGACATGGTAAACCTTTCGAAACAGGCAACGGTAACAGCATTTCACATTGGCGACGGGTTTACAAACCTGATCACACCCACCTCGGGCGTGCTGATTGGTGTGCTCGAAGTAGCCCGCATTCCTTTTGCCAAATGGTTCAGCTGGGCCTGGAAACTGATCCTGATCCTGGTTGTGTTGGGATGGGTACTGCTTATACCTACGGTACTCATGCAGCTGAACGGGTTTTAAGAAACAATAAGAATTTCGTTTTTATTGATTTTGAAAGGGCGAGGGGAGAAGGGGCGACTGGGCGAAGGGCGTGTCTAGTCCTGAACTCCGGATTTTTCTCATCAAGGGCATTCGTCATGCAACAAATATTTTACATGAGAGATAAACCGTGACAAACTTCAATCAATTCTGAATAAATGAAATAGCCATGATTGGAATAAATCG
>CAYNVK010000229.1:0-6058 GCA_964400395.1 uncultured Lentimicrobiaceae bacterium
CAAAAAAAAAGCCCCGGCATTACCAGGGCTTTCTTTTCAAATTATAAAGCTTATTTTTTCTTTTCGGCTTCTTTCAGTTTTCTCTCTTTACGACGATTGGACATCATGATAAAGTCGTAGGCAACCGGGGTAGCGTTAAAGATGGATGAATAAGTACCAACCAGGATACCAACAAGTAAAGCGAAGATAAATCCACGGATTACATCACCACCAAACAGGAATATCGCCAGCAGGGTAACAAGGGTGGTACCCGAGGTGTTGATGGTACGTCCGAGGGTACTGTTCATACCGCCGTTCATATTGGTTGCCAGGTCGCGTTTCGGGTACAGTGTGATCCACTCGCGTAACCGGTCGAAAATAATTACAGAGTCGTTGATGGAGTAACCAATGATGGTAAGCACAGCGGCTATGGCTGCCTGGTCAACTTCCATATTCCATGGAACAATACCGTATGCAACCGAATACAGCGAAACGGTGATCAGCGAGTCGTGGAGCAGCGAAGTAACACCGCCTAAACCATACTGCCATTTGCGGAAACGGATAGCCACGTAAATAAAGATGGCAACCAAAGCAAAGAACAGCGCGTACATGGCCGAACGTTTGATGTCGTCGGAAATGGCCGGGTCAACTTTTTGTGAGTTCTGTATCCCTATGTTTTCGTTTTGTGTGCTGAAATCAGATGCTACAATAGGTGTAGCATAAAAACTCTTCAATCCGCTGAATAATTTGTTCTCAACAATTGAGTCTGCTTTTTCCGATTTATCATCAACCATAAATTTGGTTGTGATTTTTACCCTGTTTTTGTTAACACCAATGGTTTTAACCTCGGGAGCTTCACCACCAAACTCTTTGCTGAGCGACTGGCGGATATCTTTGGTGCTCACTTCCTTATCGAATTTCACGATATACGAACGTCCTCCGGCAAAGTCGACACCATAGTTCAGGCCCTTGGTAGCGAGCGAAATCATACCGATAAGGATAATTACAGCAGAAACAACATAGAGTTTTTTCCTGAGCCCGATAAAATTGATGTGGATATTGGTAAATGCGTTGATGGTATATTTATTTCCGAAGGTAATGTTCACGTTGCGGTTAAGCATCGATTCGAATACCAGTCGCGAAATAAAGATGGCAGTGAACAGTGAAGTACAGATACCAATGATAAGGGTGGTAGCAAATCCCTGGATAGGACCTGAACCGAATACATACAGTACAATACCGGTGATGATGGTGGTTACGTTACCGTCGATAATGGCGGAGTAAGCATGGTGGAAACCATCGGTGATGGCAAGGCGTATACCTTTACCGGCCCTGATTTCTTCTTTAATACGTTCGTAGATAATTACGTTCGCATCAACCGCCATACCTAAGGTAAGCACAATACCGGCGATACCAGGGAGAGTTAACACGGCTCCAACACTGGCGAGAACCCCGATTAAGAAGAAAACGTTGGTTAACAGGGCCACATTAGCAACCAAACCTGCTTTGGCATAGTAGAACTGCATGTAAAGCAGTACCAGGATAAATGCAATAATGAAGGAGAGTAATCCGGCATTGATTGATTCTTTACCCAGCGAAGGTCCTACAATTTCTTCCTGTACAATACGTGCTGGCGCGGGTAGTTTACCCGATTTAAGTACGTTTGCAAGGTCCTGTGCTTCTTCTACAGTGTAACTTCCTGAGATGGATGAACGTCCGTTCGGGATTTCGTCATTTACATTAGGTGCAGAATATACATATCCATCAAGAACAATGGCAACCTGTTTGCCGACATTGTCGCGGGTAAGGTTTTTCCAAACTTTAGCACCGGCTGAATTCATGCCCATCGATACTTCTACGCGGCCGTTCTGATCATAATCCTGGCGGGCTTCAACAATTACGTCACCAAAGAGTGAAGCAGTGTTTTCGCGGTTGGTCGATTTCAGAGCCATGAGTTCCAGAATTCCGGGGGCTTCCTTTTCGGGTTTAATAGTCCATGCAAACTGGCAATTACGCGGGAACATTCCTTTTACCTTGCGGAGCATGGCGTTAATACGGGCTGTGTCCTTTATGGCAGCATATCCAACGGTTGCACGGTTGGTGGCAAAGGTTTGTCCGTTCTGCTGAACATATGCAGGCTGCAGGTAAGCGTATAGCGGGTTTTCTTTTTTGTAACGTTCAATCTGCTGGTCTTTACCGGCAGCGGTGGTATCCTGTTTCAGTTTTTCGGCCAGGCTCGATTTTTTGGCAGTATCGGTTTTGGCAACAGCCGCCGTTTTTACAGCTTTCGCTGAATCAGCCTTAGGAGCCAGTGAGTCAGCAACTGTTGCTGTTGTGTCGGCAGTAAGGTCAACTCCGGACAGCCTTTTGTTGGCTTCGTTAAAAATGCCGGCAAGTTCGCTGAATTTGTAGGTTTCCCAGAATTCGAGTTTTGCAGATCCTTGCAGCAGTTTACGAACACGCTCCGGCTCTTTGATACCCGGCAACTCGATAAGTATACGGTCGCTGGTGGCCAGTTTGGTGATGTTAGGCTGGGTAACGCCAAAACGGTCGATACGGTTACGCAGGATATTGAAAGTACGGTCGAAAGCATCGGTACATTCCTGGCGTACCACTTTCAGCACTTCTTCGTTGGTTGAGTTAGGCCTAATTTTTTCACGGAGTTCCATACGCCCGAAAATAGCCGAGAGCTTGGCGTTAGGATCAATCTGTGCAAATGATTCGCCGAATAAAGTAACGAAGTCTTTGTCGCTGTTTTTCTGTTTTTCGTTTGCCATGGCCATAGCCTTGGTGAAAACAGGATTGGTGCTGTTGCCCGACATTCCTTTAACCACGTCAGCAACGGATACTTCCATGGTTACGTTCATACCGCCTTTTAAGTCAAGACCCAGGTTTATTTCGCGGTCGAGACACTCTTTATACGTATACTTGCGAACAAGTATATTATAAACAGGTTGGTTAGCTACTGAATCGAGGTAGTAACGCGTGCGGGCTTTTTGAATGGAATCGGCCAGCGTGGCTTCAAGTTTGGCATCGTTTTTTGCTAATTGTTTAGCCAGGGCTATAGCCTGTTCGTTGGTAGCGTAATTCTTAGCTTTGTTTTCGGTAATTGTGGTAACTACGGTGAACGAAAGTTGGAAAAGACATACTACGGCAAATGCTATTGCAAAGAAACGTATTGCGCCTTTATTCTGCATGTGATTAGAATTTAGGTAGTTAGATAAACTTTATTTTTTGAGCCTGCAAAGATAGAAATCTATTGGCAAATAACAAATGTAGCCGGCGAAAGAAATGAAATGATTTTCGGCCACTTATGAACAATTTCACGTTTTTATGGGCTTGTCCCAACCAGTTGATTCAGTTTCAAATCTTTTCGAAAGCCGAATTAAAGCTGCCACAATATTCCGATCTTTGCATTCTGTTTAACCAAAAGTTGATGTACCCTGAAATTTCTAATAGCCATGCTCAGATTTAATTTGTTACGATCCATCAGGAATTTATTGCTTACGCTGGTAGTTTTAATTGTTTTTCGTCCCTTTTATTCAACCGCTCAAAAAGCTGTAGTTGATGTACTTACTTATAATATCAGGTTGGCAACACCCGACGATGCCCCAAATACCTGGGACAATCGCAGGGAAAATGTTTTTTCGGTAATCCGTTCCGCTGCTCCTGATGTTTTCGGGCTGCAGGAAGTGCTTTCGGCACAGCTTGCCGACCTTGAAGCTGCATTTCCAGGATACACCCGCATCGGGGTTGGACGAGATGATGGCAAGGCTGCCGGAGAATTTTCACCCGTATTTTACAATACAAAACGGTTTACGATGCTCTCGTCGGGTACTTTCTGGCTTTCGCAAACACCCAAAGTGGCCGGTAGCCGTGGCTGGGATGCAGCCTGTAACCGGGTGGTAAGCTGGGCGCAGCTGAAAGATAAAAAATCAACAGCTGTTTTTTTTGTTTTCTGTACCCATTTCGATCATATGGGCGAAATAGCCCGGCGCAATTCATCGAAACTGCTGCTTCATGCTGTCGATTCGCTGGCTGGCTTTAACCCGGCGGTTGTGCTGGGCGATTTTAATGCCGAACCTGAATCGGAACCCTACAACCTGATCACTGATTTTTCCAATCGCCACCACCTAGTGGATGCAAAGCAGATTTGCCAGTCGGTAACCGGGCCCGATTACACATTTACAGGGTTTAAAGTAGGAGCACAGCCCGGTATACGAATCGATTATATATTTATCAAAAACAACGTGCAGACACTTTCCTATAAAGTAATCGAAACACATTCCGGCGAATATTATCCTTCCGATCACCTGCCGGTGAGTGCTTCACTCCGGTTCTATTAGGACCCAAGCTGCTGTGCGGGTTTCGCTTCCGGCAACGTACTCTTCTTTAACGCTACTCACCTGGTTTTCTGTCCTTTTCTTATGCAAAATACATTAAAACACGGCTGCACTTACATCATCATTTTTGCACTCGCAACCATGATTACCCGTACCGCATGCGCGCAGCTGTCGGCCATTCACGATTACCGGCGTGCCGACAGTGTTTTGGTAATAAACGGGAGTAACGACACGCTGAAATTTCCTTTTGCCGGCGGAATGAACAGTTGCCAGTTTGCCAATATCGATATCAATCTCGACGGAACCGATGATCTGCTGGTTTTCGATCGCCATGGCTACAGGATATTGCCATTCCTGGTTGTGCCGGCATCGCCCCAAAAATTAAAATATGCACCGCAACTTGCCTCCCTTTTTCCTGCCCTGGAACATTGGGTACAAACTGCAGATTATAACCACGACGGAAAAAAAGATCTTTTTACCTATACCACAGGTGGAATAAAGGTGTTCAGGAACGATTCGAAAAACACCCTGCAATTTACGCAGGTTACACATCCTTTCCTGCGATCGAAACAGGGAACCACGCTCACCAACATACTGGTTACCTATGCCGATTACCCGGGCATTGCTGATTTGGATGGAGATGGTGATTTGGACATACTTACATTCTGGGGATTGGGTTCTTTTGTTGAATATCACAGGAATACTTCGGTGGAGCGTTTCGGCATTACCGATTCTCTGACCTTCGAAAAGGAATCGTCGTGCTGGGGGCATTTTGCCGAAGGAAATGAAAGTAATAAGATTGTACTTGATACATGCCCCGGGGTTAAAAAATCGGGCGGGCTTTCAGGAACTTTTTCCGACGATCCGAAACATACAGGCTCAACCCTGCTGGTCAACGATTTTAATGGAGATGGATTGCCCGACCTGGCGCTGGGCGATGTGGATTTCAGTTCGCTGGTTAACCTGGTAAATGGGGGCACGGTGAGCGATGCCCGCATGGTTTTACAGACTACAAATTTTCCCGATGCAACAAACCCTGTAAGTCTCAATACCTTTCCGGCGGCTATGCTTGCCGATGTTAATAACGACGGGATCAAGGATTTGCTGGTTTCACCCTTCGATCCATCGATCACAAAAGGCGCGAATTTTAAAAGTAACTGGCTTTACGAAAATACCGGTACTAACCAGCAGCCCGTGTTTCACCTTGCTACTAAAAGCTTCCTGCAGGACGAAATGCTCGATTTCGGATCAGGGGCATACCCGGTATTTATCGATTATAACAACGATGGGCTTACCGATGTATTGGTCGGGAATTATGGGTATTCCGATACCTGCATTTTTACGCCGGCAACTGGTCTCGATTGCCCTTTTACATCAAAACTAGCCTTGCTGCTAAACATTGGTACTGCAAACAACCCGAAGTTCAGGCTTGCCGACAGGAACATCGCCGGGCTCGATGCGCTGCAGATGCAGTCCCTGATCCCAACCGTAGCCGATATGGATGGTGATGGCGACCCTGACCTGGTTTGCGGCAACGCAAAAGGGAAACTGGTGTATTGCGAAAATATAGCGCAGCCCAACCAGCCAGCCGATTTCAAACTGGTTGACCCGGCCTGGTTTTCGATTGACGAAGGCTATTTTTCGGCTCCCCAGCTTTTTGATGTGGACCACGACGGGCTTACTGACCTGGTTTGCGGCAAACGCGATGGCACCCTGAGTTACTACAGGAATACAGG
>CAYNVK010000230.1:0-4402 GCA_964400395.1 uncultured Lentimicrobiaceae bacterium
CTAGTTGGCTGGGTTCGTTTATCATCAAGAACTGTTAAATTTCGACTTTTCTGCCAGGGATCTTACGTTTTGATTCCACCCCCTTTTTCGTTATCTTTACACCTCTTTTCCCCTGGAGGTCCAGAAGCTGAAATCCACTTGTACAATTCCCCTCATGTTACACATCCCGTTTCAGGGATTAATTCAGCAATGTATGGAAACCTATTTTTCGGATTTGCACTGCCATTCCACCTTGTTTTCGTACAACCGCGGCTACCGCGACACCTGGTACGAAAGATATGTCCCCATATTCCCCGCGCAGGGAAATTTTGCCCAGCTGGCCCGGGGCAATGTGCGGGTGGTAATGGTTTCACTTTATCCCATTGAGCAGGGATTTGTTACGGCCAGGCTGCTGGGACTGGGTACCGGCGCCATTACCGACCTGATTGCCAAAGTAGTGGTGGCCATGCCCCGCTGGAGGGCTGATGAAATACAGGATTATAACCACGACTATTTCGACGACCTGATGAAGGAAATCAGTTTCCTGCAGGCTTCTGCCGATCCTGTTCAGCACAGGGTTTTCACCGGCATTCTTAAAAGAAAAAATTTCAGGTACAGGATTGTTAGTAATTTTAACGAACTCAGCAGCCTGTTAAATCTCGACGATAAGCTGAATCCAGGTCCGCCCTGCGACAACACTATCGCTGTAGTGCTGACGATAGAAGGTGCGCACTCGCTGGGCGTTGGCCAGCGCAACACCCTCGAAGCTGACTCGGCAGATCTCGAGCTGAAATTACGCGAAAATATTGGCAGGCTTAAAAAAGCAGGACCTCCCGGCCACGAGGGAGCATGGTGCCCGTTTTTCATCACCCTCAGCCATCATTTCTGGAATCAGCTTGGTGGGCATTCGGTTAGCCTCTGGAAAGCGATACGAAAGGTCCTTGACCAAACTCCGGGCATCAACCATAAAATTACGGGGCCGGGGATGTTCGTAATCGACGAACTTTTAAGTACCACAAACGGCCGGCGGATACTGATCGACTGTGCGCATATGAGCATCAGTGTCAGGAGGTGGTATTACGATTATATTGCGCAGCGCGGCGACCACATCCCCGTTATTGTAAGCCATACCGGGGTAAACGGCATTGCAACCATGGCCGAAGCCCAAATGAAAGGCGAACCCGACGACATCCATGATGTTGCCGATGAACTTTACAGCAACAGTGAGACGTTTAATCCCTGGGATGTTTTTCTTTCTGACCAAGAAATCATAATTATTCACCGCTCGGGAGGCATTATCGGGCTTAACCTCGATCAACGGATTATGATGGGCCACAAAACCCTGACCGATATAAAAAAGAGGGCCAGGTTCAAATCAGCAGAAGTGGCACGCAGCATCTGGATACAGCCTTTACTAAAACAGGTACTCCATATTGCCAGGCATATATTTTCAGTTACCGGGCAGCCTGCCGGGATTTGGGATAACATCAGCATGGGTTCCGATTTTAATGGCATGATTACACCCATAAAAGCCTTTAAAAAAGCTGAAAAATTTCCGGCACTTTATAACACCATGATTAAAGAACTTATGCAATTGACAGCTACCGAAAGCATACTTACCGGTAAAACGGAGTCCGAAATCAGGGAGATCGCCGACAAGATCATGTGGCGCAATAACCTGGAGTTCCTCAAAAAACACTTTTAATAGATCCCGGCATTTTGCCCGGGAAACCCTTTCGGCTTAACGGTTAAAATACCTGATCAAAAAAAATAGTATCGTTCAGTTTAGACGATACTATTTTTTTTAACAATCTTTAGCAGCCAGGCGGCAACATTTTGCTTCGACATCCGTTTTAAAACTGTGATAAATTTAGTTCTATTCAATATTTATCCTATTTTTGTTGCAATCGTTTAGCAGCGTATAGTTGCAAGTTTTAATGTAAGTAAAATATTATTGTTTGATTCATTATGCATTTGCTACATATACTGTTTAAAAACCACAATCTTAACCATTAAACCCGCTTTATGAAAACCAGGTACAGTCTCGTATTAATCGTTGTTACACTTGCCATGAGTGCACTGATGCCCTCGTGTAAAAAAGATCCCAAGGATCCGGAGCCGAAAAAATCGACCTATGTTCAAAATTGGATTTACGACAATATGAAATACTGGTATTACTGGACAGACCAGATGCCAGCGAATCCCGATACCACCCTCGATCCCGAAGAATTTTTCTATTCCCTGCTTTACAACGGACCGGAAGGCGATCGCTTTTCGTGGATTGAACCAAACTATACCACACTTATCAATGAGCTGAATGGGGTAAACAAAGATGCCGGTTATGATTTCAGGCTATACCTGAAGGAATCTGGTTCTTCGGATATAATCGGCCAGATTACCTATATCAAAAAAGGATCGCCGGCAGAAACCGAAGGCCTTTTGCGCGGAGATATTTTTTCGGCGATAAACGGTACTACAATCACAACATCCAACTATCGCGAATTATTAAGTGCAACCTCTAAAAGTTATACCGTACGGATACAGCGTTACAATCCAGGCAATCAAACTCCGTATTATGACATGGTGCATACCCTGAACCCTGTTGAGTTTTCTGAAAACCCGGTATTGATGGACAGCGTTTATACATTCACAGGCAAGAAGGTAGGATACATGGTATACAATTTCTTCTCACCGGGGGTAGGCTCATCCAAATCCTACGACCAGCAGGTGGATGCTGTTTTTTCGAAATTTAAATCCGAAGGTGTAAATGAAGTAGTTCTCGACCTCAGGTTTAACGCAGGTGGAGCAATCAGTTCGGCCATCAACCTGGCAAGTTTGCTGGTGCCCGCTTACGATCCTACGAAAATATTTGTTAATTACCAGTATAACAATGAGGTACAATCGGATATAATAAACGACCCCAGATACGGATCGGCTTACCTGCACCAGAAGTTCGTTTCGAAAGCCAGCAATATCGGTAGCAACCTCACCCGCTTGTTTGTGCTGACCAGCAATGGAACCGCTTCAGCCAGCGAACTGATCATCAACGGGCTGAGACCGTATATGGATGTTATTACCATTGGCGATACTACCTATGGTAAAAATGTGGGATCCATTACTATTACTGACAATCAGAACACCACCAATACCTGGGGGATGCAGCCCATTGTAATGAAACTTACAAACTCACTTGGCTTCAGCGATTACTCAAAAGGATTTGCCCCCAAGCCTGAAAACTTTGATGCCGACAACTATTTCGTCCTGAAGCCGCTGGGTGATATCCAGGAGCCATTACTGTACAAGGCCTTGTATATAATTACCAACGGCAACATGACAAAATCAGCCAGGCCATCGGCAATTATTTCAGGCAACCAGGTTAAAGGAGCCAACCGGCAACTCAACCCATTTAAAACAAATATGTATCTGAGCCCCGAAATGACACCGCTCAGGCGATAAAAACAAACTGATGAGTCAGTTTTCGAGATTATAAAAACAAAAGAAGGAGATTTTATTTCCTTCTTTTTGCTTTTAGCTCCATGGGTAAAATGCAGGAATACACAAAGCGGTTAATGGGCGTATCAACCCCATATTGTCGGCCAAGCCGAACCACGGTTCCATTCTGGTATTCAATTTCGGAAGGTTTCCCGTTCCACACATCCCGTGTAAGCGACGAAGTAGTTTCGTATGGATACGTATCGATTACTGCTACCGACTTCTCGACGAAATCAGTTTCGATTCCGATCCCGATTTTTTGAGACAGTTCAAAAATTTCATTCAGCAGGCCGATCATCATTTGCCGGGTTTCGCTTATTTCTCTCAATTCGCCATAGGTGGTTTTTGTAATTGCCAGCAAACCGCTTACGCAGATGGGAATAAATTTTTTCCAGGTTTCGGCCCTGATGTCGGCTGGAATTTCGGAGTATATGCCTGCTGTGTCGAACATTTGTTTGATCGCAAGCACCCTGGCAGACAGGGAATTATCCGGCTCGCCAAATAAGATGGTTGGGGTTATTCCAAAATGAGAAATAACGCCCGGTGATTCAATTTTACTGAATATTTTACACAGGCCATTTAAAAGCATGCCTCCAGGGAGGTGCTCCCGCAATTCCTCAAGGGCCAATACCCCGTTTTGCAATGGAAGCACTACTGAGTTCGCGTTTATCACTTCTTTAAGCTCTTGGGCCATGGGGCTCACCTGCCAGGCTTTTACAGCCAGTATCAACAGGTCGCAACCGGCAATTTCATGCAGGTTGGTTGTGGTTTTCACGGATGGAACCTTAAAATCGCCCAGGATGCTTTTAACAGTAAGCCCGCCTGATTGCATAGCCCTGAGATGAGCCCCCCTGGCCACAAACGTAACATCGAAGCCGGCTTTGGCGAGCTTGCCACCAAAATACCCGCCTACGCCCCCTGAACCTACAAT
>CAYNVK010000230.1:4502-6046 GCA_964400395.1 uncultured Lentimicrobiaceae bacterium
GCAATATGGTTATCTTTGACGAACTTTTGCTGAACATATTAATCCCCCTCCTATGAAATCCTATCTTCTGCTGATCCCGGTTCTGCTCCTGACTTTTCAATGCCTTGCCCAGGAAAAAAGTTTCAAACGTGGCGTAAGTTACGGCTCACATTCAGCTGCTGATATGAATACAGCTTCGGCAGGTATTTCGTGGTGGTACAACTGGGGCAACCAACCTGATGCCAGCATACGAACAACCTACTCCAATTATGGAGTCGATTATGCACCCATGGCCTGGAATGCTGCAGGAATAAACGGGGTAAACACCTGGGTTTCGCAGGATAACAGGGTAAAATATATACTTGGTTTTAATGAGCCCAATTTTAAAGACCAGGCAAACATGACGCCAACACAGGCTGCCGCAGCCTGGCCTCAGCTGCAGGCTATTGCCGATAAGTACGGGCTTAAACTGGTAAGCCCGGCCGTAAATTATTGCGGAAACTGCGTTTCCGAAAACGGAACTGTTTACACCAATCCCTTTAAATGGCTCGATGATTTTTTTGCTGCCTGTCCCACCTGCCGGGTCGACTATATAGCGCTGCATTGGTATGGAGGCGGCAATTCGATGATGAGTTATGTGAACGATGCCCGAAAATATGGCAAGCCCATATGGATTACCGAATTTGCTGATTGGGAAAGTTCAGGCGTTACCCCTGAGATACAAAAAAACTACCTGGCCGGCACCACTAATTTCCTGGAGCGCGATCCTGATGTATTCCGTTATTCGTGGTTTATCGGCCGTGGACCGGGCGAAACAACTTATCCTTACCTGGATTTGTATGGGTTATCAAGTGGCACATTGACTGCGCTGGGTCAGCTTTATCTCGACATCCCGGTGTACGATTCAACAAAAGTTTTCCAGTTGCCTGGTCGCATCGAAGCCGAAGAATATTACAGGCAAAGTGGCATTTTCGGCGAGCTGACCAAAGATGTTGATGGATTTATGAATATAGGATATACCGATAACGGCGACTGGCTGAGTTATAAAATCAGGGTTCCAAGCACCGGAAATTACACCTTTACAGGACGATATTCAGGAACTTCGGCAGGTAAATTTGATGTATATGCCGATGATGTAAAAAAAGGAAGCATAAGCACTACCAATACTTCGGGCTGGCAGAACTGGGCATCGGCTTCAACAACGCTTAACCTTACGGCTGGCGAGCATATCCTGAAACTGCTGGTAACCACCAAAGGTTTTAATTTGAACTGGATACAGTTTTCGGATGTTTTCACCGGCATTGCCGAAGCAGAGGCAAATCAGGCAATAAACATATACCCCAATCCTGTTGCCGATAAAAAGTTCAGGGTAACGATGGGAGCAATTCCCCCATCAGGCGTAGCTATTAAACTGATCGATCTCTCGGGCAAAACGGTTTACGCTGAAAACATTACAGCCGTACAGGGAAATTCCTTCGAAATTGACCTGGGTAATGTTATGGGGATCAGTAAAGGCATTTACACCCTTTCCCTCACTACCCACACAGGAACCACCAACCGGAAAA
>CAYNVK010000231.1:0-6039 GCA_964400395.1 uncultured Lentimicrobiaceae bacterium
TATGTGAATAGTTTTGTAATCTTTTAAAATTATGCTGGCATTCAATCCGAGAATGAATAAAAACGCTATGCCAATAATAACAGATTATATAACATAAACGTGCCGGGAACTGGCTGACAATGTTTTCGGCTTTATGAAATGCACTATATCGGGAAGGGAGAGGTTTTGAATGAAAAATCTGAATACATATTTGAAAAATAAACTGAGCAATCCACGAAAGTGGAGCCTGATAAGGATTTTGTATTTGTATCCGATCATTTTTTTCCTGGTTGGATTAAGTACAATTATAGCATATTATACATGGCTACAAATTAACAAGTACAACAAACAGGTAGAAAAACTAAAAATCGAATTCCCGGAGAAAGAACGGAATGAACTAAAATCAAAAGTTCTTTTAGCTAAAGACTATATTCTTTGGGTAAAATCGCATCCTGATGAATTCATAAAATTGCATCTTAATCGCCGGATTATAGAAACAGAAGCCATCATCCGTTCCTTTCCTGATACACTAAAGTCAATTCCTGATTCAATAATTGAAACGCTCGATCAATTAAACAAACAATCCGAAAGCAAAATCATAATCCTGAATGGCAATAACGAATTACTGTATCCAGAGTTACAGTTTGTTAACAGTAAAGGTGCGAATGCATTGAATATACTAAAAGATTCGTACAAAATTGAGAATTTTTCTTCGGCTGAAAATCTGATTTCGCAGTCACTCACAAACAGTACAACCAACCAGACAACCTATCTTTTCTTAAATCCAATTACTACCAATCAGTTTAAAGTTGGTGTCACTTTCGAGGCAAATAAGGGACTTAATGTGTTAAAGGAAGAAATACTTGATAGTCTTGCCAGGGTAAAATACAGCAACCACGAATACATAATTATTAATACATTCGATGGTTATGCATTATTATCACGAGGAAAAAAACAGGTACCACCCATAAGCATATTAAATTCTGGAGAAAGCAATTGGAAGGAAATTTTCAAGAAGCAACTGGAATGTGCAAAAAAACCAGAAGGTGGCTTTTACACCTATTTCTGGAGAAATCGTGCTGATGAAGAGCGCAGCGAAAAAACATCGTACTTTTCGGGGATACATGAATGGGGTTGGGTGATTGGCACCGGTTTTTTTACAAATAATATAGATCCTGTTATTGCAAAATTAAATTCCGAGCTATGGAATGATATCATGAACAATCTGTTGCGATTTGCCATCTTCCTTATAATATTAAGTTTTTTGGCCTACCTCACAATGCGATATTATGCGCTAAAGGCAAAATCGAATATTTTATTATTCCTCCATTTTTTCAAACGTGCTGCCCAGGGAATGCAAATTATTGATTCAAGTAAACTTGCATTTACAGAATTCGAAGTGTTGGCTCAGGCAGCAAACCAGATGATTCATGAAAGAGAACGCATAAAATCGGTCCTTTCGGCTGAAAAGTCAAGACTCAGGTATATGATTGATGCTATTCCTGATTTAATATTCTTTAAAGATGTAGAAAGCCGTTTTCTGGGTTGCAATAAAGCTTTCGAGAAATACATAAACAAAAAGTCGGAGGATATTGTAGGTCTGTCCGAATTTGACCTGTTCAACAGAGCGGAAGCCAGCCGATATCTTAAATCTGATAAAACAATAATGAGAACCCTGGCTCCGGAGAGAAGCACAAACTGGCTCGAAATTTCTCCCGGACAGCGTTGCTTGTTTTACACCCTTAAAACACCATATTTTGACTCCGAAAACAACTTACTTGGGATCATCGGAATCAGCAGGGATATCACAGAGATGGAGGAAACCCGTCAACGCCTGATCCTTGCAAAAGAAAAAGCTGAAGAGTCAGACAGGCTGAAAACGGCCTTTTTAGCAAATATGAGTCACGAAATAAGGACACCTATGAACGCAATTATAGGTTTCTCAGATTTGCTTGCTGAAGATGATCTTACACCTGAAGATAAGAAAGACTTTATCTTAAAAATTAAAAATTCAGGAAGATCATTAATGGCGCTTATTAACGATATAATTGATATTGCCAAGATTGAGGCAGGACAACTAAAGATGAGCGAATCAGCTTGTGATATCAATTCCATATTAAAAGATTTAAATGGCACTTTTGAGGAGTTGAAGAATATTTCAGGTAAAAAAAGCATAAACCTGAACCTGGTTGTTCCTGATAAAACAGAAAAATTTATTGTAGTTACAGACCCTATGCGTCTGCAGCAAATCATGACAAATTTGCTGAGCAACGCCCTAAAATTTACTGAATTCGGAAGCATAGACTTTGGCTATAAAATAGATGACGATTTCCTGTCATTTTTTGTAAAGGACACCGGTATAGGAATTTTACGCAGCAAACAAAAGCTTTTATTCCAGCGATTCAGCCAGTTAGATCCCAGTACCACCCGGAAATACGGTGGCACCGGACTGGGGCTTGCGATTTCAAAAAACCTTGTCGACCTGCTGGGGGGAAATATCGGGATGGAATCAAATCCGGGAAAAGGCTCCTTATTCTATTTCAATATTCCGTATAAACCTGCCAAGAAACAGCCAGTAAAAGAAATAAAGACAGATTTTCAATTCGTTAACTGGTCAGGAAAAACAATTCTGATAGCTGAGGACATGATACAGAATTACCTGCTCATGGAAGCATTGCTCAAACGTAGTGAGGTGAGACTATTACATGCTGCTAATGGACAAATAGCAATAGATATTGTAAGGGCTGAGCCAAACATTGATTTGATTCTGATGGATATCCAGTTGCCAATTAAGACCGGTTACGAGGCTATGAGAGAAATCCTTGAGATCAGACCCGATATCCCGGTTATGAGTTATACCGCTTTTGCGTTACCACATGAGCGTGAAAAAAGCCTTACAGCCGGGTTTGTGGATTTTATTCCAAAGCCAATAAAAGCAGAAACCCTGATTCCCCTTTTGGATAAATACTTAGGGAACCAGGGCTAGAAGGAATAATATCCGGCAAACTAAATTAGTCGAGGAGATGCACAACCAGTCCGCTACGTAATTTAGGCTCGAACCATGTGGTTTTAGGAGGCATAATATTTCCGGTATCGGCAATATCAATAAGTTGTTTCATTGAAACAGGATAAAGCGCAAAGGCTGCTTTCATTTCACCGCTATCAACCCTCCTTTTCAGTTCGCCAAGTCCACGTATTCCCCCGACAAAATCAACACGGGTTGATGTGCGCAGATCCTTAATATCAAGAATTTGATCAAGAACCAGGTTGGAAAGAATCGTTACATCAAGAACACCAATTGGATCCTGATCATTATATGTACCTTTTTTCGCAGTTAAAGAATACCAGTTTCCATCAATGTACATACCAAAATTATGCAGGAAGGCCGGTGTATAAATCTCTGATCCTTTATTCTCAACAGTAAATACTTCAGCAAGCTTTATCAGGAGTTCGTCTTTTGAAAGACCATTCAAATCCTTTACCACGCGATTGTAATCGATAATTTTGAGCTGATTATCAGGAAATAATACTGACATAAAGAAATTATATTCTTCGGCTCCGGTATGATTTGGATTATTTTTCTGCTTTTCTAAGCCTACCAATGCTGCTGCTGCAGTGCGATGATGCCCGTCAGCTACATAAAGGCTTGGGATTTCTTTATCAAAAATGTCGATTATTCTTTTTATGGTTGCCTTATCGTCAATGGTCCAGAAATGATGACCAAATCCTTCGTCGGCAACAAAGTCGTACACTGGTTTATTGGTAGAAATAATTTCAGAAACTATTTTATCTATTTCTTTATGAGCAGGATACGAAAAGAAAACGGGTTCAACATTGGCATTTGTTATACGAACGTGAATCATCCGGTCTTCTTCTTTGTCCTTCCGGGTTAGTTCATGTTTTTTTATCCGGTTTTCGAAATAATCTTCTATACTTGTACAACCAACAATTCCGTATTGGGTACGACCATCCATGGTTTGCGCATAGATATAGAGCTTTTCATCATTATCCTGTACGAGCCAGTTGTTTTTTCTGAAAGTAGCGAAATTTTCAACCACTTTATCATAAACTTCCTGGCTGTGGACATCAACATCCTTTGGCAGATCGATTTCTGCTTTTGTTACCCGGAGAAGAGAATAGGGGTTATTCGCTGCCTCAATACGTGCTTCATCAGAGTTGAGCACATCATAAGGTCTTGATGCTAATTGTTTTACAATTTCTACGGGTGGCCGTAAACCTTTAAATGCTTTAAGAATTGCCATCGTTTTTGATTTTGGTCCAATAAATAATTACTACCTGTAAGGCGGCACAAAATAATGGAATAGAACTGAATGATACAATAAAAATATAAAATAATTACAAAGGCCTAAAAAACGTTTGTATGGCAGGTAAAATTACGATTCCAAATCTAATAGTCAATCATCATCATTATCAACAATACCGGCTGACCTCTGCAAAGACCCGATTAACGCACCAAGCATTTTTGTCATTTCCATCAGTTGGTTGCGCGAATCATCAAGATCTTCGGGGCTAAAGAATTTTTGTTTTGAAGCCATGGCGCTGTGAACAACACATTCGCGAACAGAACTTTTGGCCATTTTCAGATAATGGATAAACTGAGCCTTGTTACGGGCCGAACCTTCAGCAATATGCAAAGCTATTGCCTGCGCCGATGTATAAAAGTTAGTAGCAAGTGAGATTGAGCCTGTTTCGGGAAATTTGTTTACTTTTTTATAAACCCAATCAATATAGTCAAGAGCTTTGAGGTATATACGTAAGTCCTCGAAACGAAAAAAAGTAGCAGCTTTGTCAAGTTCAGTTTCCATTAGTTTGTGGTTTTTGGTTTTGAAACTATACTATTATGAAAATAATATACGTACAACTTCTGAAATTTTCAGCTAATATACAACCAAATAAACACAAAAACAAGAAAGTTGTTTGAGTGTTGGTTTCTTTTTTCAAATTGAACTTTAACAATGTAAAATTCTGAAAATAAAAAGGAACCAGTTTCAAACAACTTCCTGTATTGCACTGATTTAGTGCCGTTTGGCGAAATGCGTTATTTATTTACCTGGAATGTGGTATCATTCTTTGTAAAAAAATCTACAATCTGCCGGGCTGCTGCCAATCCTGCGTTATTATTTGCTTCGGAAGTTTGTGCTCCAATCTTTTTGGGTGTAAAAAAGAATCGGCCTGAGTATTTTTCAGCTATAACTCCCTTACAATCAGGTTCTACATCCGAAACATATTTAAAATCAGCTCTTTCGGCAAACATCACCAATAAACTTTCTTCATCAATTACCTCTTTGCGGGCGGTGTTAACCAGGGTTGCACCTTTTGGCATAAGTGATAGCAGGTCGAAATTTATTGATTTTTTAGTTTGCGCATTCGCGGGCATGTGAAGCGAAATGTACTGACAATTTTTGTACAAATCTTCTACCTTTTCGCAGTAGTGAATACCTTCGGCTTCTATCGTTTTTTTATCAACAAAAGGGTCGAAAGCATAAATTTCCATCCCGAAGCCTTTTGCAATAGCAGCAACAGCTTTGCTTACATAACCGAAGGCATGCAATCCAAGTTTCTTGCCCCTGAGTTCGGTACCGGATGTGCCGTTGAAATTATTGCGGGCAGCCAACACCATCATACCTATTGCCAATTCGGCAACAGCATTCGAATTTTGCCCGGGTGTATTCATGGCTACAACTCCTTTTGCCTTTGCCGAAGCAAGGTCAATATTATCGTACCCTGCTCCTGCCCTGACCACGATTTTTAGTTTATGAGCAGATTCAAGCACTTCGCTATCAATTATATCGCTCCTAATGATGATGGCATCAACATCGGGAACAACACTGAGAAGTTCTTTTTTCTGTGTATAGTTTTCGAGCAGTTCCGTTTTGTAGCCTGCTTCTTCAACTATTTTTTTTATGCCATCCACTGCATTTTTAGCAAATGGTTTTTCGGTGGCAACCAATATTTTTTTCATCCTGTGCAGATTGAAATTATTTGTGATTTACCGGTTTAGCTATTTGCTTTTTCGAATTCATGCATACAGTCAATCAA
>CAYNVK010000232.1:0-6024 GCA_964400395.1 uncultured Lentimicrobiaceae bacterium
GCCTCCAACCTGGCTGCCGGTGCTGATTACGGGTACCAGTTGTTGTGGATGGTTACCCTCTCAACCATCATGCTTATCGTGCTTCAGCATAATGTGGCCCACCTTGGTATTGCCACAGGTTTATGTCTTTCGGAGGCTGCCACCATGCACATGCCCAGGTGGCTTTCCCGCTCTGTTCTTTCGTCGGCTATAGTTGCTTCGGTATCCACCTCACTGGCCGAGTTGCTGGGCGGAGCCATTGCCCTGCATATGCTTTTTGGAATACCGATAAAAATAGGGGCGGTGATCACGCTCATAACCATACTCATTCTGTTGTTTTCCAATTCGTACCGCAAACTCGAAAAGTGGATTATAGGCTTTGTGAGCCTTATTGGTTTATCGTTTGTTTATGAACTTACCCTGGCTGATATTTCGTGGAGCCAGGCCCTGGTGGGATGGGTAAAGCCCTCGTTCCCGGAAGGATCGATGGTGGTGATTATGAGTGTGCTGGGTGCCGTAGTTATGCCGCACAACCTGTTCCTGCACTCCGAAATAATACAGAGCCGGCAATGGAATTTAACTGATGAAAGCATTAAGCGGAAGCAGCTACGTTTCGAGTTTCTGGATACGCTTTTTTCGATGATTGTGGGATGGGCCATCAACAGCGCTATGATACTGATGGCTGCTGCTACATTTTTTAAACATGGTATTGTGGTTAACGAATTGCAGCAGGCTAAAAATATGCTGGCCCCGTTGCTGGGCAATAATGCTGCCGTAATTTTTGCCGCAGCCTTATTAATGGCCGGTGTTGCATCAACCATAACTTCGGCCATGGCGGGTGGAAGTATTTTTGCCGGTTTCTTCGGCGAGCCTTTCGATATGAAGGACAACCACTCCCGGCTTGGGGTTCTTATTTCGCTTATCCCTGCAGTGTTGGTTATTTTCCTGATTTCTGATCCGTTCAAGGGACTGATTTATTCCCAGATGTTGCTCAGTATACAACTGCCGATAACTATTTTTACCCAGATTTACCTTACTTCGTCACGCAAAGTTATGGGCGAATATTCCAATTCAGGCCCGCTGAAAATATACCTGCTGCTGATAGGAGGAATAGTTACCTTCCTGAATATACGTTTGCTGATGAGCATCTTTTAATTGACAACACACTTGTAGTCTTATGAAATCACTGGTTCGCCTGTTTTTCTGTCTTTTATTAGCCAGGCTTTGTATATTGCCTGTTTTTGCCCAGGATGACCAATACAAAACTGAAATTGATTATTCAAATTCAGGCCGTGGTTGGGTGTTTGGGCTGAATGTTGGCGTTTATTACCCGGGTAAGGGCACGGCTGCATACCATAATGGCAGTCCGCAAAATGTGAATAATGTAAATTATGTGATGTCGAATTACTATTGGTACCAGGATATTTTCTATGCCCTGGGCGCGCACGACTCCATTTCGGTGGCCGGGTTGCCGCAAAATATGCATTACAAACTGGCGCCACGGCTTGGTCTTTACGCGCAATATTCCTTTAATCCTGAATTTGCCCTGGTTATCGAATTTAATTATATGAAACTGAAAGCTTACGATGCCATCAGTTTCGAGGTGGATCCCAAGTCGTATGCCACAGAACCTGATTTGCGCTTCTATCCCATGCATGGCGTTGAAGAAAGGGTTTATGCTGATATCGGTTTAAAACGCAGTTTCCCGAAAACCGATAAACTATCCTGGTTTGTAATGGGTGGGTTAAATGTGAACAGTACCAAGGTAAAGCAATGCTCTTTCTGGGTTGAGGATGTGGAATACAGTATGATTAATATTTATGGCGATGGCACCTATATCCCGAATGGAAATTCACAAACCTATACGGTTTACCAGGGAGGCATAGGTGTAGGTATGTTCGGCGGGGCAGGAGCCTCGCTAATTTTTGGAAACGGGATTGTACTCGAGCCCGGAATTACGGCTCACTGGCTGATGGTAAACCTCGATGGCTACCAAAATATGAACCCGGGGGTTGGTGCTTATGTTAGATTTCTGTTTTAAGCAGAATCCTTATTTAATCACAATTAAATATTAACAACACCCAGTCAACCAGCATATAAAGTTCTTACATCTTACATCGTCCATCCTAAATCTAACATCCTAAATCTAACATCGTACATTGTAAATCGTACATCGTAAATTTTACAACTTACAACTTAGACCTTACCCCCAAACCCCTCACACATACATACTCTCAATCTCCACCTTATAAATATCAGCCACCACACTTCGTTTTATTTTGAGCGAAGAAGTAAGTTCGCCCTTCTGTATGGTGAATTCATCAGGCAGCAGAACTATTTTTTTTACCTGTTCAAATGGCGATAGGTCTTTTTGGAGTTCATTAATGCGCTGCTGGTAAAAATCAATTACAGCGGTTTCTTTCACCTGTCGTTCTTTGGGCAGATTGTCAAATTTCATTCCTTTCATAAGTTCTTCAAATGCCATAGCCGCAGGCACCACAAGGGCAGTTACATATTTGCGTTCGCTGCCAATAATGGTGATTTGTTCAATATACTTATCCGACGAGAGGAGGGATTCGATTTTTTGAGGGGCAATATATTTGCCCGAAGATGTTTTGATAATATCTTTAATCCTGTCAGTAAGGAAGAGGTATCCTTTTTCGTCGAGATATCCGGCATCGCCGGTGCAGAAATACCCGTCTTTAAAGGCCTGCGCGGTGAGTTCGGGTTTCTTATAATATCCTTTAAATACGGTGCCTCCTTTAACCATCACCTCGTTGTTATCGCCTATTTTTACATCGAGCAGCGGCATTATTTTACCTACCGAGCTGGTTTTCAAATCATCGTCGAGCAGGCAGGTAACCGAGGCCACGGTTTCGGTAAGGCCATAACCAACTTTTATATGTATGCCTACCTGTTCGAAAAAGTGGATGATGTCGAGCGACATGGTTGCGCCTCCGCAAACCATAAACCTGAACCGGCCGCCCAGCACGGCACGTCCTTTCGAAAGTACCATTTTATCAGCTATGGCATAAGCTACTTTCAGGCTGAGAGGCACAGGGCGTTTGTTACAGATGCAGTCGAAACGCTTACCACCCATTTTTATCGACCACCGGAATAACCACTGTTTGAATGCCGAGCTTTTAGCAATTTTGGCATTCACCCCTTCGTACGTTTTTTCGAAGAAACGCGGAACCGAACACATCAGGGTAGGCTTTACCACTTTAACAGCATCAACCACTTCTTTTGGATTGCGCAGGTAATACGAAGTCATGCCCTTACTCAGTACGATAAAGGTCCAGCCACGTTCAAATATATGACTCAATGGCAGGAAACACAATGATACGTCCTGGTCGCTGATATTGATCCGCAAATCGTGGATGCGTACACAATGCCTGAAATTGGCTACGGTAAGCATTACCCCTTTGGGCTCGCCTGTGGTTCCTGATGTATAAATAATGGTGCACAGGTCTTCATCCTGCGCTTCGATACTCACATTCCTGAGTTTCTCTTTCCAGTTGCCGTCGCGGCCTGATTCGAGAAAACCAGAGAAACTGCTTGCATTTACATTGCCGTTAAAGGCTACCGATGGATCGAATGCAATAATTTTGCGTAGCGTCGGAACGTTCTCGAACAATTGCGCGGCAACATCGTATTGTTCCTGCTCTCCAACCAGAAATAGCACCGTTTCAGTCTCGTTCAGCATAAACTGTGCCTGCGCTGTGCTTGTCGACGAAAACAAGGGTACTGAAACAGCCCGGATCAACTGCAGCGCATAATCCGAAATGGTCCATTCGGGCATATTGCGCGACATAATGGCTACCTTGTCGCCTGGTTTTACGCCATGCGCCAGGAAAGCCTTTGCTGTATCTTCAATGGATTTCCATAAATCGGTCCACGTAATCGGCGTCCAGCTTTTATCGGGTTTCTGGTAAAATATCGCATTTCGCGAACCATATTTAATACTGTTTTCGCGTAGAATGGTTGTTAGCAGTGGAGTCTCCATCTGTTTTTATTTTTGGAAACCAGCTTTCAATCAGCCTGTACTGTATGCAGTCCGATGTATGCAGGTTTAAATTATTTTTTTTCTGAACTCAGGCAAAGTTACAACTATATATTTATAATCCTTTATGCCTTTAAAAACACATACTGCCCTGCTGCACCTGCGCTTTTCGTGATGCCGTCCTGTAAAAATCAGGAATGATGTTTCCGTCCAGAATATATTCTTTTGGGAGCTGAAATTTACGCAAAACAGGGCTGCCGGTGCTTTTGCAGGATGTGTTTTACTGATGTTTCCGAAACTCCCTCAAAACCGGTATCTTTGCAGCCCATTAAAAAACAGAGATGATTTCAGTTGACGGACTTACAGTAGAATTTGGAGGAACAACACTTTTCAAGGATATTTCATTTGCGATAAACGAAAAGGATAGAATTGCGCTTATGGGCAAGAACGGCGCCGGTAAATCGACCTTGCTCAAAATTATTGCCAGCGTACAAACGGCTTCACGGGGCAAGGTATCGGCACCCAAAGATGCCGTTATTGCTTATTTGCCTCAGCATTTGCTTACCAACGACAGCCGCACCGTTTTTGAGGAAGCTGCCCAGGCTTTTGCTCATATTTTTGCGATGCAGCACGAAATTGAGGCGCTTAATGCCGAGTTGGCTGCACGCACCGATTACGAATCGGCTGAATATTACGAAATTATTGAAAAAGTTTCGGCGCTAAGCGAGAAATTTTATTCAATCGAAGAGATAAATTACGATGCCGAAGTAGAAAAAATATTGCTGGGACTGGGTTTTGTACGCGAGGATTTTACCCGCCCCACCGGCGAATTCAGCGGGGGATGGCGCATGCGTATTGAACTTGCCAAAATCCTGCTGCAGAAACCAGACCTGCTGCTGCTCGATGAGCCTACCAATCACATGGACATAGAATCCATACAATGGTTCGAGGATTTTTTGATTAACAGCGCCAAGGCAGTGATTGTAATTTCGCACGACCGCGCTTTTGTCGACAATATTACCACTCGAACCATTGAGGTTACCATGGGTCGGATTTACGATTACAAAGTAAACTATTCGTCGTACCTGCAGTTGCGTAAAGAACGTCGCGAACAACAGCAGAAACAGTTCGATGAGCAGCAGCGCTTTATTGCCGACAACCAGGATTTTATCGACCGTTTCCGGGGAACATATTCGAAAACTAACCAGGTACAGTCGCGGGTTAAAATGCTCGAAAAGCTTGATATTATTGAGGTGGATGAAGAAGATACCTCGGCGTTGCGGCTCAAATTCCCACCCTCACCACGCTCGGGCAGCTACCCGGTGATCCTCGAAGGGATGACCAAACGTTACGACAACCACCTGGTGTTTGCAAATGCCTCTTTCAGCATTGCCCGCGGCGAAAGGGTTGCTTTTGTAGGCAAAAACGGCGAAGGCAAATCGACCATGGTGAAAAGTATTATGGGCGAAATTGATTACGAAGGCAAACTGGCACTGGGGCATAACACCATGATCGGGTATTTCGCTCAGAACGAAGCTTCACTGCTCGACGAGGATAATACCGTTTTTCAGACCATCGACGATGTGGCCAAGGGCGATATCCGTACCAAAATCAAAGACCTGCTGGGGGCTTTTATGTTTGGCGGCGACAGCTGGACCAAAAAAGTAAAAGTGCTTTCGGGAGGCGAGCGTACACGCCTGGCAATGATTAAACTTTTGCTTGAGCCAGTAAATCTTTTAATACTCGATGAGCCTACCAACCACCTGGATATGAAAACCAAGGATATACTGAAAGCCGCGCTTCAGGATTACGATGGCACACTGATACTGGTATCGCACGACCGCGATTTTCTGGATGGACTGGTGAGCAAAGTATATGAATTCGGTAACAAACAGGTAAAGGAACACCTGTGCGATGTAACCGCTTTCCTCGAAAAGAAAAAAATGGAAAATCTGCGCGAACTGGAAGCTAACGTAACGCAGAAAATAAATCAGATAGCGGAAGAAAAGGAAATTTCCGAAAATAAATTGTCGTACGAAGCT
>CAYNVK010000233.1:0-5964 GCA_964400395.1 uncultured Lentimicrobiaceae bacterium
GGAAAGCTCCAGCTTTCCATATTCTGTTACAATAGGAAAGTCCGGTGACTTCCTTTTAGCACAGCTTGTTCCGATTAATCGGAAACGAAGTTTGAAAACTTCTCCGAACAACCACGCCAGCCTACGCTCAACGGGAGGTTACATTTATTCATTATACATTCCTCTTTTCAATTTTTTACCAATAAGTTTATCATGGACAAAAATTAAATATAAATTTTCGGGATCATGAATATAGTTAAATGTAAAATAATTATTTCCTGAAATCACATTAAACCTTTTCCATTGAGTGCCTGTATGAAAAATTTCTTCCTCATAAGTCCAATTGTTATTAGGTCGAAAAATATTTGCACTGTATCCTTCAACATTATTTGGAGTGAATTTTAATTTCCGAGAGCCATAGGTAACAGTAATACTGTCGAATACAGTTCTCATCAACGAATCAGGACTAATCATCAACTTCTTTCCGGAATATAGTGCATAACCTTCGCTACTATTAATACTGAACTTTGTTAAGCCAAATCCGCTGGCAACAGTGGATGACTCAAACATAGCTGATGTTGATGAATAAAATTCCGGTTTTGGATAAAGGATAACCTCAATGGGTATGGAAAGATCATTCTTGAACCTGACCTGGCTCATTTCGGAATCTTCACTTTTACACCCGAAAAGTAATAATAGCAATAAGAATTGAAAGTTGGTTTTCATAAATATAAATATCTAAATGATCCTATTCATATGCCTTTTCGATATCGCATTTTATTAATAATAGATTGAATTTAAAATGCAATAATAATAACAATAAAACAATTCCAAATATTTTATTTCAAAATTGTTTCGATTAGATAATTTCCATGTGTAAGTGCCCAATAAAATTCAGACATTTTCCAAATTGAATCTGGTATCAATAATTTATTTGTGCCCAGAAGAAAGTAATTAAAGTAAATAACCTAATACCTTACATGCGTCATACATTAAAAAAAGAAGCTGCCCTAACAGAACAGCTTCTTTAAAAATACAGAGATAGTTTCCTATTTCTTCCCGAATTTATACCCCAATGAAATGGCGAAACAACGATTCAGTTCTTTGTAACCATTGTCAGTAGATACAGCAAGGTTAGCCAGGCCCAGATCGTAAGCCACACCTATTTCGAAAGATTTAATGTCAAGACCAGCACCAAAATGAGCGCCTGCATCAAACGGCTTAAAATCATCATCATCGCCCGAACCCCACTTCACATCCTCATCGCTCTCACCATCAGCTTTAAAAGTGCCGCTTATTCCATACCCCAGGTATGGCCCCAGCGCGCCAAACAGCTTCAGCCCGCCTACATCAATTTTAATCTTGGCAGTGAGTGGCAAATTCAGATAAAGTAAATTTACACTGCCTTTTGTAGTGCCCTCTCCATTGTCAAATTCAGCTTTGGCACCCATGGTTGATAGCAACAAAGCAGTTTCGAACGAAATGCTTTCAGAGATTGGCAATTCCATGGTCGGCCCGAAGTGAAAACCAGGCCTCATCGTAAAATTCATTTCATCGCTATAGGTATAATCATCATCTTCCCACACCATATTCGAAAGATTCAGACCAGCTTTTACACCAAATGTTGCCTGTGCGAATGTATTTACACTCAAGCCAAGCAGGCACATAATAATCAGGTATTTAACAGTATTTTTCATCGCTAAATAGATTAAATTCTCCTACTCGTGAGGCTTTTCGGTAACTCCCTGCTATTTAAAGAAATGGTTTACAGCTCCATGCAATACATAGACTTATACCTCATATACGGGAATACTATGAAGAATCAAAATAAAATGAATGCAAAAAGAAGCTACACATATACACGATCATTACTGATGAAATATTCGAAGCAGTAAGCCGTAGGTATAAGTTTTTAAAAAGTGTGAAGGAGCAATACTATATCAAAGATAATGCAAAAAAGCCCGAAAAAGAACAAAAACTAAAAAAAGTTATTACATCTGGTGAGAATTATGCCTGTATCAGCGCTATTAATTGGCAGGAAATCCGAATAAAAATCAGATAACCAAGCGAAAATTTTTCAATGTTTTGAAGCCAGACTTACCTCATACGCTCATGTCTATACAAAAAAAATCCCGCCATTTCGGGCGGGACTTTTCAAAAAAAAAAAGAATCGTATTATGCGCCTAACTGTAAACGTTTAAATGTAGTAACCGTAAGGTCCTTATCAGCTTTCTGCAGGTATTCGCGAACGCTCACTTTTGAGTCGTTGATAAATTCCTGGTTCAGCAGGGTATTTTCCTTATAGAATTTGTTCAGTTTGCCCATTGCAATTTTTTCGAGCATTTCTTCAGCTTTACCTTCTGCACGAGCCTGGTCTTTTCCAACTTCAATTTCGCGTGCAATGGTTTCGGCATCAACACCGTCTTTATCAAGTGCTACAGGAGCCATAGCGGCAATCTGCATAGCTACATGTTTAGCCACATCTTCAATGCCGGCTACTTCAGCCTTGTTCAGGCCCAGGATAGCTGCAAGGCGGTTTCCAAAGTGGTTGTATGCAACAGCTAAAGGAGCTTCGATAAATTCGTAGTGCGAAAGTTGCATTTTCTCGCCGGTTTTACCGGTTAAATCAGTAACGCCGTCGGCAATGGTACGTCCATCAATAGTAAGTCCTAACAGAGCCTCGAGTGACGCCGGTTTTGCTGCGATGGTCAGATCCAGAATCTTATGTGCATAATCAATAAACTCCTGGTTTTTAGCCACGAAATCGGTTTCGCAGTTCAGCATAATGATTGAGGCGAACTTTTTATCTTCGGTAGTTTTGGCAACAACTATACCTTGATTTGCATCGCGGTCGGCACGTTTAAGCGCCAGTTTCTGACCTTTTTTACGAAGGATGTCAATTGCTTTTTCAAAATCACCTTCAGCTTCCACCAAAGCGTTTTTGCAATCCATCATTCCGGTGCCAGTCATCTGGCGGAGTTTATTTACATCTGATGCTGTAATATTAGCCATTGTTGTAGTATTTCAATTTTGTTATTAACTGTTATAATTACATAAACCTGTACGCAAGCACAGGTTTATGATTACTAATGTAATGTGTTTTATTTATGCCCTTGGTTTGCGTGCACCGGGAGTAGCCTTGCGTGCAACAGCTTTACGCGGACGTTTGCGATCTTCCGAATCAGCAGGTTCCAGACCGGCAGCTACACGTTTTTTACGTGCAATTTCGCGTGCGTCGTCATCGTCGTCTTCACCTCCAATGCTGCTAACTGCAGTTTCTTCTGTTTCGTCGCCTTCTTCTTCGCGTTTGTCACGATCCAGTTTACGTTCGCTGGCACCTTCTTCAATAGCTTCGATCATTTTTTTGATGATCAGTGCGATTGATTTTGATGCATCGTCGTTAGCAGGGATAGGGAAATCAACGAGGTTAGGATCGCTGTTGGTATCAACGATAGCGAAAGTAGGGATATTCAGTTTGCGGGCTTCAGCAATAGCAATATGTTCTTTCATGATATCAACCACGAAAACAGCTGAAGGAAGTTTATTGAGGTCGGCGATTGAACCTAAGTTCTTTTCGAGTTTGGCACGTTCGCGGGTAATCTGAAGGCGCTCACGTTTCGAAATACCAAGGAAAGCAGGGCTAACCATCAGTTTGTCGATTGACGACATTTTCTTAACGGCTTTGCGGATGGTAGCAAAGTTGGTAAGCATTCCACCAGGCCAACGCTCAGTAACATACGGCATATTGGTAGGACGAACCAGTTCAGCAACCAGTTCTTTAGCCTGTTTTTTGGTGGCTACGAAAAGGATACGTTTCCCTGATTTCGAAATTTGTTTGATGGCTGCAGCAGCCTCATCGATTTTAGCAATGGTTTTGTAAAGGTCGATGATGTGGATACCATTACGCTCCATAAAAATATAGGGAGCCATGTTTGGATTCCATTTACGTTTCAGGTGGCCAAAGTGGGCGCCTGAATCGAGTAATTCGTCAAATGTTGTTCTTGCCATTTAATTTATCTCCTGATTTATTAGTTTACATTCTTTAATGTCGCAATTGCCAGGTAGCTCCGCTACAGGCGGAAGTCCTGGCAATTTAGATACTAAACTACCTTCAATTTCAATATTAACGCTTGCTGAACTGGAAGCGTTTGCGGGCCTTTTTCTGACCGAATTTCTTACGTTCAACCATACGTGGATCGCGACGCATCAGGCCTTCAGCCTTCAGGGCAGGACGACGTGTGGGATCGAGTTCGCAAAGAACGCGCGAAATACCCAGACGCAAAGCTTCAGCCTGGCCTTTAACGCCACCGCCGTTGAGGTTAGCATGCACATCGAAAGTTCCAACGGTTGCTGAAATTTCGAAAGCCTGCAAAACCGTATTCTGAAGAATTGCGGTTGGGAAATATTCTTTATAGTCACGTCCGTTTACGAGGATTACACCTGTACCTTCTTTGATGTAAACCCGTGCAACAGCACATTTACGCCTACCAATAGCATTCGTAGTCTCCATTGTATTTATTTAATTTCGTTAATGTTTATCTTTTTGGGCTGCTGGGCTTCGTGCGGATGCTCTGTACCGGCAAATACGCGCAGGTTACGGAATAATTCAGCACCAAGTTTGGTTTTTGGAAGCATACCGCGAACAGCTTCTTCAACAACATAAGTCGGTTTCTTTTTCAGCATTACCTTAGGTGTGCTCAGTTTCTGACCACCCGGGTGTCCCGAATAATGAACGTACTCCTTGTCATTCATCTTATTGCCGGTAAAGCGTACCTTATCAGCATTGATGATAATAACATTGTCACCGCAGTCGAGGTGAGGGGTATAGTTGGTTTTTGTCTTTCCGCGCAAAATCCTTGCTACCTGTGTTGCCAGGCGGCCCAGAATTTCGTTTTCGGCATCTACCAGAACCCATTCTTTCTTAATTTCGGCGGGTTTAGGAGTAACGGTTTTGTAACTTAATGTATTCATCGTCCTGTGTAATATGCTGTTAATCAAAAAATCCCTCTTTGGTATAAAAAGGGGTGCAAAGGTATAACTATAATTTGAATTTCCAAAGACTTATTCACAATATTTTGTTGAATACTTTTTTCAGCCCGGAAATGTCGTGTAAGTTCCAAAAATGAGAGCGCAAAAGTATTCAATTATTTGATAGGTTTAACAAAAAGGACAAAGAGTTTTCGGGGCCAAAAAGCAATTTATAAGCTTGTGACCCTTTTACCGCTCTGGCGGGAAGAACGAACGCGGCAACGGCATTTTTTTGTAGGTTTGCAACTTATAAAAAATGATATTATGTCGATTATAACCAACGATATCACAAAGACATACGGAGCGCAGCTGGTACTGGACCATGTGAACATCAATATTGGGAAGGGTGAAATTGTTGGATTGCTGGGTCCAAACGGTGCAGGCAAATCCACCTTAATGAAAATACTTACCGGGTACATCCCTCCTACCTCGGGTTCGGCCCTCATTAGCGGCAACGATGTGATGCTGGATCCAGGCGCTGTAAAAAAAATTGTGGGTTACCTCCCTGAGCATAATCCTTTGTACCTCGATATGTACATTAAGGAATACCTCGAATTTATTGCCGGTATTCATAAACTGGGAAATAAATCGCGGCAGCGTATCCGCGAAATCATAGCAATTACCGGGTTAGCCCCTGAGCAGAATAAAAAAATCGGTTTGCTTTCAAAAGGCTACCGGCAGCGGGTTGGACTTGCACAGGCGTTGATCCACGACCCGGAAATATTGATACTGGATGAACCCACCTCAGGCCTCGATCCTAACCAGCTGATCGAAATACGCGATGTGATAAAAGGCATAGGGAAAGAGAAGACAGTGATCCTTTCGACACACATCATGCAGGAAGTTGAGGCCGTTTGTAACCGGGCAATCATCATTAATAAGGGCAAAATTGTTGCCGATGGACCTACGGATGGCCTGTCGGAAATCAAGTCGCAGGATGTGGTGAGCGTGGAATTT
>CAYNVK010000234.1:0-1866 GCA_964400395.1 uncultured Lentimicrobiaceae bacterium
CCATATATGTACGGCATCATTATGATCGGGCTGGCCCGTTGCATTGCCATGGTGATCGTGTGGAACGATCTGGCGAAAGGCGACACGCAGTATGCAGCCGGGCTGGTGGCTTTCAACAGTGTTTTCCAGGTATTGTTTTTCTCGGTGTATGCTTACTTCTTTATCGCGGTGTTGCCCGGCTGGTTTGGCATTGCCGGTAATGATGCTGTATCGGCAATCACCATTGGCCAGATCGCCGAAAGTGTTTTTATTTACCTGGGCATCCCTTTCCTGGCCGGTTTTTTTACACGGTTTATCCTGGTAAGGATTAAAAGTAAAGAATGGTATCACAACAGGTTTATCCCGAAAATAAGCCCGATAACGTTGGTGGCGTTGCTGTTCACCATCGTGGGGATGTTTTCGCTCAAAGGCGAATATAGAGTGAAAATACCGATGGATGTGCTGATGATTGCTTTGCCGTTGCTGGTATATTTCATCGTCATGTTCATGCTTTCGTTTTTTATGAGCCGAAAAGTTGGGGCAACTTATGGGCAAACGGTAACACTTTCATTTACAGCTGCAAGCAATAACTTTGAACTGGCCATTGCGGTAGCCATTGCCATTTTCGGGATGAACTCAGGCGAAGCCTTTGCCGCTGTTATAGGCCCGCTGGTTGAAGTGCCGGTTATGATTGCGCTGGTAAATGTGGCCCTGCGTTTCAGAAAGAAATATTTTTAACGGCAGATGGACTGTTCCTGCCCTTTCAGGCACTTTGCAGGATTGTTTTTCCCCGCCAGGAAATCAACCTAATACCATGAACAGTAATTAATTTTCAGGTTCAGAGACTAATCCTACTTCCGTTTCCTTGTCAGGTCCAGTAGCCCGTTTATGATGGTGAGCGGGTGTGCCGGGTTACCCGGGATATACAGATCGACGGTATGATTTTCCAGAAAAGTGCGGTCGAGGGCCGGACTGCCGGCGAATATTCCACCGCTGATAGCGTCAGTTCCTACAAGCACAATTATTTTGGGATCAGGAGTGGCATCGTAACAAATCTGGAGTGCCTCGGCCATATTTTCAGTTATCGGGCCTGTAATAGCGATCCCATCGGCATGGCGTGGCGAAGCTACAAACTCAATACCAAAACGTCCCATATCGAACTGCACATTGTTAGCCGCTCCAAGTTCCCATTCGCAACTATTATCGCCACCGGCCGAAACCTGCCGTAATTTCATCGATCGGCCGAATAAACTGTGGATTTCGGGTCTTACCATTTCCGGATTTACGCTTACCGGCTTATCGTCACCTTCTTTTATGATGAGGCTTTCCCGGTTATTTGTTGAGATTTTATAGTCAGTGGTAAAAGTTATCTTTTCGGGAAACCGCATAGCACATTCGCCACAAAAAGTACATTTCCCAAGGTCGATTGAAACCGGGTTAACCGATATTGCATTTACCGGGCACAATTCCATCAGCTCAGTTTCATCCACTTTTGCAGTACCTATTACCGGCCGCCCCCTGAAAATACCCGGAACTTTGGCTGTGGTAACATCGGGAATAAACTGTTTGCCCTGGTGGTAGAGGATTTTGAGGTTGTTGTACATTGGAAGATTGGGGTTTATCAGTTTTTATTGAGAAGTTTTAGTGGCCATTCAATTGCAGATGGTTGGGTTTATGGAGTGGTTGGGAAGGATTAGTTGTCATTCAGTGGTTGAAGATTGAGTTTATGAGTCTTTTGAGTCAGAAAGAGTTGTCATTCAATTGTTAAGGGTTGAGTTCTTTGGAAGCATTTGAAAAGAGAGATTCGTTATTCAAGAGTCTTTATACTGAAGTTGAGATTGTATAATTTTTTCTAACGTTGAAACTCTGAAACTTTTGTTGCTTCGT
>CAYNVK010000234.1:1966-5948 GCA_964400395.1 uncultured Lentimicrobiaceae bacterium
GTTCCTCCTCGCAATGACCTTGAAACCAGAACCGAGCAAAGCGAGCTCAGCGAAGCTAAACTTTTTAAATCCTAACCAAAAAATCCTTTACAAATCATTTCCGCAGTACGACAAATTAAAACTTTTATTACAGATAGGGAAATCCGAAATTTCGTTGTTCCTGACCGAAAGTGCAAGTGCCAGCCAGTTATGGAACGAGGGATCCTTAATTTTATAATGTTTTAATTCGCCATCGGCATTGGTGATAGCGCAGTGGCATATTTCGCCGCGCCAACCTTCAACCAGCGAAAGGGTAAACAAACTGGCTCCGGGAGCCGTTTTTGTTTTTGTTGATTTCAGCTCAGCAACGGCGGGCACATCTGCAATAAGCGTACGCAGGTATTTAATGGATTGGGTCACTTCTTTTCTGCGAATCTGGAAGCGTGAATATACATCGCCATGATGTTTTATAAATGGTTCGTGGTTGAGTTCAGCATAAAGGCTATGCGGGTGTGTAAGCCTGATATCCCTGGCTGATCCCGATGCGCGGGCGGCCATGCCTACTGCGCCAATGGCTGCAGCATCTTCTATCGAAACCACGCCGGTACGCTCGAAACGCGACAAGGCACTGGGCATGTTAAAAAGCACTTCGTTCATTTCATCGAAGTCAGGTTCAAAAGCATCGAGTACCTGTTTAAGACGGTCGGCAAGTGCCTGGGTAAAAGGGAATTTATTCTGCCCCGGACGAATCAATCCTTTCGACAAACGGTTTCCGCCCCATTCCTGCATAAAGTTGATGATAGGGGTGCGTAACCTGCCAAAAACAGAACTGCCCAGCTGGTAGGCAATATCGGTGCAGCCGGCACTCAAATCGCCGGTATGTATGGCAATACGTTCCAGCTCAAGGGCTACAGTCCGGGCAAAGTCCAGATCGCGTGTCGATTCGAATCCGCACAGGCTTTCCCACACCTGGGCAAAAGCCACGGAATGCCCCACGGCAGTGTCGCCGGCAATATTTTCGGCAAGCGTAGCCAACTGATTCAGTTTTTTGGTTTCGAGGAATAATTTTTCTATTCCTCTGTGCTGATATCCCAACTGGATTTCGAGATGTAAAATCTGCTCACCGTTACAAATAAACCTGAAGTGACCCGGTTCAATGATGCCTGCATGTATCGGCCCCACACCCACTTCGTGAAGTTCCTCGCTATCAATAGAATAAAAAGGATAATTCGCGATAATCTCGTTCAGGTCAACACGATTGTGCGCATAACGAACCGGTTTCAACCAGGGGTGATCGGAATACCTTACCCCAAAGTTCTCGTGTATCTCGCGTTCAAACTTTTCGAAACAAAGATTTTTGGCAGTAAATGAAGCGTATTCCGTACTTACATCCACTAAGCAGGAAGAAATATAAATCAAATGATCCGTATCATCGGCAATGCAGCAAATCAGTTTAATCTGGTTTCCTTCCGGGTAACCGAAATAATTTACGCAATGCCTTCCCAGGTTCTCAGCCACCATCCCTGTATTTAAAACCAGAAAAGTGCTATACGAAACCTCAGGAATTTCTGAAAGTGGTACCGACTGATTGTTTTTTATGGTTAGGTAATGCATTGAAAGATCCAGGATTTAGGGTTAATTACTATTCGCTGTTCGTCATTCGTCATTCATTATTCGCTATTAACTATTCACTTTTCACTCTTCACTTTTCGCTCTTCACTAATCTCCCCGCGGTCGAGACGCGAACATCGCGTCTCTACATCGGCAACAGGCTCACGCTATCTTTCAGCAGCTGAACAAAAATTGCCGGTGGATTTAATCCGAGGTAAACGGCAAATGCCAGAAACAAAAACTGCGAAAGCGATTCCCAGGGACTTATCTTTTCAACATTCGAATCATCGAAACCCACTGCAGGAATAAAAAGTATTTTGAAGATATTTTTCCCGAAAGCAAAAATTATCAATGTCAGTAGTAAGAGTACAGCGATCAGGAGTACGATTTGTCCCGCATCGAAAATGGATTTAAAAATCAAGAACTCACTCACAAACAATCCCGATGGCGGCATGGCTGTTGCACTGATAAAGCCGAATAAAAGCACCATGGCACCGGTTGCATTGTATTTAAAGTAATTGCCGATATGGTAAATGCTTTTGTCCTGAAAAACCCTGTAAAGCTGGTTAAACTGGAAGAAAAGGCTCGATTTTACAAAAGCATGAAGGATAATATGAAGTACTGCCGCATAATACCCAATGCCGCCAGCAGCAACCCCAAGCATCACAATTCCCATATGCTCGATGCCGGAGTAGGCCAGCATCCGTTTCACGTTTTTCACTTTCAGCATATACACTGTCGAAACAAATATGGAAAGAAAAGCAGCTGTGCCTACCACCAATTGTGCCCAATGCAAAAGTGGTGTGTTGGCAATAACTATATAAAAACGAAAAATCCCGACAAAGCCCAGGTTCATCAGCACAGTGGCAAGCAGTGCACCAGCCGGGGCGGGGGCTTTATCTTTGGCATCGATACCGGCAGTAAACATGGGAACAAGTCCGAGCTTAGCTGTAAATCCTGTAAAAATGAATAAAAAAGCCATCCTCAGCCAAACAGGATTTAGTTCAGCCCTTCGAGCCAGAAGGTTTTTAAATGAAAGATCGTCGGAACCGGCATGTTGCAGCGACAGACTCAGAAACAGTATCCCGATAAAAATAAATGTAATGCTGATGGCGCAGATAAAGACATATTTCCAGGTGCCTTCGAGCGCCAGTTTATTGCGGTGGTGATAAATCAGGGCCGAAGCACTCAAGGTTGTAATTTCGGTAAAAATCCAGGTAACTGCAATGTGATTTGAAAGGTATCCGGCGCTGATGGCCATGATCAGCAGCACCATCGATGTAAGATAGATGGCCCTGGCCTGCGCATTTTCCTGGTGGTTTTCAATATAAATATAACTATGTATCAGCGCAGGTATAGCTACAATGCTCATGGTAATCAGCAATATAACCCCCAGCGAATCGTAGGTAAAATAAATCAACTCGGAGCTGCCGTAATGGAAACTGGCATAGATGGCAAACCCCGATTGCAAAACCAGGAAAAGTCCCGCAAGGGAGTATACAAATATTTTGTTCCTGCTGATAAATAGAATGATGGCAATTGCCAATGCTCCTAAAAGATAAACTCCAATCATTGGGCTCTTTGGTTTTCGCTATTAATAATCTTTTAAATTACTCAACTGATCCACGCTCACATTTTTAAATACATCGCCGATTTTATTCAGGAATATCCCGAGTATAAGCACGCTGGCGAAAATATCCAGCATAATTCCCAGGTTCACCAGCATAGGCATTTCGTTTCCAACAGCCAGGGAAAGCACGAAAACCCCATTTTCAATTACCATATATCCCATTACATGGGTGATGATTTTTCGCCGGGTTGCAATCAGGTAAAGCCCGAAAAATAAAGTTGAAAGCGCAACAACAAAGAAAATTTTGTCCAGGTTATCGTCCTTAATTGTGTTTGAAATCAATATGGTTATAACCACAATAAAAGTGGTGATTACCAGCGACACAAAATTGGGAAGGAAGGGTTCAGCTTCGCGCGTAATATTGTTCCGTTTAAGCAGGTGGCTCAGGAACAACGGCACCGCCAGCGACTTGAACACAATGGTTTCGAGCATGATAAGTACCAGGTTGAGCGTGTTGATTTCGCTAAGTTGCAGAAAGACCACAAAAAACAAAATTACGCCTTGCAATGCCAGCACCTTTATATACGTCATCAGCCGGTTAGCTATGGCCATATAAAAAAGTGTGATTATAAATGTGATTAAAAGTACATGTATCATTGTATAAAGCTGAATTAACGTATTTTACATGAATTTATTAAGTATCAGAAGCACTCCGAAGAAAATAAGCAGGCTTACCGACGTAAGTGCTACAATAAACTGCGGGTTGTGGCTCATGCGGAAACGGGCCATGAATGACTCTATAATTCCTATGGTAACAGCCAT
>CAYNVK010000235.1:0-5939 GCA_964400395.1 uncultured Lentimicrobiaceae bacterium
GATAATAAACTAAACAAATCATTGTGCACTCCGGGCGAATTTCTTTTATTTTTTTCACCCTGGCACAATTTTTCCATGTATTTCTACATCCAATTTGTACTTAACAGGCTGCACTATGTAAATAACCTACAACAGCAAAAGTAACAAACCAAAGACACCGGATCAGGGCCTCCTGGCTTTGAGCAGGAAAACGGGGAATTCCCTGGATTTGCCATCCGCTTCAGTTTTTTTAATTACAAAACAGGGCTGATACTCAATCTCATCGAAACCAGCATTTTGTAACCGGCGACCTAGGTCTTCGGGATCAAAACCGGTATGCCCGTGAAAACTTTCGCCATGAAATGAGCCATCTTCGGTATACAGGTCAGCAGCAGCCAGGTAGCCACCGGGCGTGATCAGCTTATAAAATTTCCCGAACATGGCATCGATATCGCCCACATGGTGCATCACCATCTGCGAATAAATAATATCAAATTCCCCGTCAAAATCCTGGTGTTCGAGATCGAAAAACACCGTTTTCATATGCCCGATCTTGCTCCCGGCAATCTTCTCCCCGGCAACCGCGGTCATTTCGCGCGAATTATCCATGAGCGTAATCTCCGAAAAATGATCTTTGAGTGCAAAACTCAGCAGCGCGGTACCCGAGCCATATTCAAGTGCTTTCATCCCGGGTCGCACCGGTATCATGCGGAGCATGGCCTGGGCAACAGCTTCGGACCTGATAATGTATCCCTGGTTTTTGTCCCAGTCGCGGGCTTTTGAATCAAATTCACTCATGTAGTAAAGGATTAGTTAAAAATACTAGCTTTATATGTTATTAGTTAAGATTATGCGGAGTAAACAGCGTGGCAAGAAGTTTACAACAGGCAGCGCAAAATTATTGATTCAATGCACATCAATGGTCTGCAATACAATTTAAAAACGAGTTATTCGATCAACCCAACCTTAAATACATCAGCCCCATTTTCCTTTGCCATCTGCATTGCTGCCTGATTCTGCATTATGGCTCCGCCCCAGTAATTAAAGTCGAATGCATGAGGTGTTTTAAACCAGCTATCCACATTCATTATAAGTTCGATTTTTCGGGTTTTCCCGCTTTCGATTTTAAAGGCCGACCCGGGAAGAGAAACTGTGAAATAATTCTGAACAAACGCATAAATGGAATCGACACTGATAACATTGCTTTTATACAATTGCCCGATACCCAAATGAAACGCGTAGCTATTAATAATGTTCGCATCGTTTTTCCAACTGCCGTTAATCATCATGTAATGGTACCCACCACCCAACACATCGGGCCACATCATATTAACTTCAGGAGGATTTACAAACATAAAGGACTTGTTTTTTTGAGCCGTGAACCCAAAAATGAAGCTAATTGAATCGTAGGCTCCCGAGGCTATATCATCATAAACTTCCCAGGTGAGCGTAGAAGGAATATCAATATCCACATAATGATTATCAGTCCAGTCGCTGATCAGCCTTTTGGATCCATCCGATTTGTAAAGTGTAACATCCGAGATAAAATACATCAGCTGGTTTATTTCGTACGGATTTCCGGCTGCATTCACGTATTTCATCGCATCTTTCTGTAAAGGCATTCCATCTACCAAATGGGTAAAAGTAAACGAAATATGCCCTGAAGTCGTATTTTCATCGGGCTTATCATTGTTACACGAGACATGAATGAGCAACATTGCGCCAAACAGCATGGATAAGAACAGGACATATTTCGTTTTCATCAGATTGACAAATTAAGGGTTACAAAAAACATCCGGCCGGGTTCGTACAGCTTTTCTGCTGAGCCTACAATTTTACGGTTCAGATGTTCGTAATACGATGCATCAAAGATATTGTTTACACCCGCATTAAGGTTAATATTCTTGCTTATAGCGTAGGCCACCGTGAAATTTAAAAGCGAAAATCCCGGAGTTTCAGGTTCATAAAATGCTTCGGATACATGTTTTTGTGCAGCCACCAAACGGTAGGCAATTTTTGGAACAAGTTTCCCTTTCAGCAAACGATAGTTTATACTGATTGTCGTTTCGAAAGGAGGTATTTCAGGCAATGCATCGTTTTTCAGCAAGGTATCACCAGTCACTTGTCCCGCTTTAATGATGTACTTCGTAACCTCGGGAATACGGCCATAGGTAAGCGCTGCGACCACACTTACACCGAGTTTGTAAGCCTTTGGCGAAGTATAACCCAGTTCAAACCCGGTAAAGGTTGCATTATCAACATTAACAAATTGCTTTACGCCCGGTGCGCCAAGAGTTCCGGGTGTAATAACCGATGAAGGAAGCAATTGAGATGAAATGTAATCCTTCACATAGGAGTAAAACCCGTTAGCATACATGCTTCCCAATTTAGAATCACTGAACTTTATGGTAAGGTCCACTTCGTTGTTGGTTTCGGGTTTTAGTTGCGGATTCCCAAGATAATCATAACTATCGTATCCAACAGTTAACAGTTTAATATACCGTTCAAGCATATTCGGACTTCGGGTGCCGCGGGCAATGGCTAAGGATACGGATAGTTTTTCGCTGATCTTTCGTGTCACGCCCAGGTTCGCACTGAAATTTACATACTCCGAAGCGGTTTCGTTAAAGTATTCCACACCATTTTTTATCAAAACCAGTGTATCTTCCGAATCGGCTTTATTAACATCCATCCTAAGTCCTGCATTAAATGTATATAAACCGAAAACTGAATTATAACCTGCCATGATACCCGCATTTTGAATGACAGCTTTATTCCAGAGATTGAACTTTTTAGTGGAAGTGCCACCCATCATATGCATAGTCATGGTACGCACACCATCTTTAAAAATGTTCTCAAAATCCAGCCCACCTGTTAAATAATGCTTGCCAAATTTCAATCCCATAATGGCTTTACCCCCCGTATTAGTGGCATCCACATCCGCTACCATTTGTTTGGTGTTCCATGTTTCGCGGTTGCTGTTATCCATCAGGTGGTTTACATCCGTTTGATAGATTTTCACATCCAACGAGGTAATGACCTCCGACAGGTTTTTGGCTGAATAATCAGCCGACATCATTCGGGTGTCATCACTCTTTTCGTCCATGGTTAGCGCCGGAAACATTACATCACGGCCATGCGATTCGCTGTACGAAAGCAGGATATTCTGTTTTAAACTTATGGCATATCCAACTTTTGCGCCATAATTGTATTTCCGGAAAGAGGTATTGTACTCCGTTGCCTCGCCATCGGAACCCCCACTTGAATAATCGCCATAGTTGCGGTATCCTCCCGAAGCACGGAAGTAGATTTTACTGTTACCTCCAAACAATGAAAAATACTCTTTGGCTCCATTCCAATTGGATTCGTAACCCAACATAGCGTTGCCATGGATTTCAAATTTCGGATACGGATGCGGGTCTTCTGTTTGTAAATTAATAACGCCTCCCAATGCCGGGCCATAATTCAGAAGGTAAGGCCCTTTCACGACATTAATCTGTGAAAGCTCCTCAATTTCAACATGCGCTGTAACCGGGTCCATGCGGTTGGGACAGCCGTTTTCAATTTTCATTCCGCCATCCATCACAACGTTTAACTGGCTGAATTTAAACCCGCGCACCACCGGATCAATAGACCCGCCTCCTTTGCGGATGCCGGCAACATTAGGTATGCTACGCAGGTAATCACCAACATCGCGGGTTGGAGCTGACTGCATGATTTCCTTTGATACCTGTGTGGATACAAAAGGTTTACGTTTTATAAGGGTATCGGTAATTTCAACACCTCCGAGTATGATGGTATCGTTCAGGTGTTGCGCCTTTATTCCCGCCAAAATAAACAGGAAACAGGCCATTGAAAAAAGATATTTATGGTTCATCCGAATCGTTTTACAATTAATATTTGCCCTGTCAGAACCCGATTTCTTAGGAGTTCCGACAACGGAAAAATTTCAAATTCAAAATATTTCAGTATTGTAAAATGATTTCCCGGGATAGGGTATGCGATTCAGAGTCGCGCAGTAAACCTGAAAAGCGACAAGTTCAAATCTCAAAAACCCGAAATGAATTTAAGAAATAGCTGAACCAGGTCGTTTAGAAATTTCGGTTGCATGGCATAAATTACCATGAATGCACTGATAGAAACACAATAGATTCGCGCACTAAAACCAGGTTCCGGGAAATTACTTTTTAAATACAGGTTGAACTATGCTTAGGAGGAACAAATATGGCCGAACACGCCAACTGGTCGAAAGTTACTATATTATAAACGAAATAGGCATGACTGGTAATTTCTGCTGTATAAGTACAGGACTTGCTTAGGATAAACTCTGTCAGTTCTTTGAGCTGAACCCTGCTGTTGGTATTTTTTGGATTGTTTTCTGTATTCTTATTTGTTTTCTGCAACTGCTTCACCATATGGCACTTTCCTTTGCAGCAACTTTTGGGTTTATCCTTATTGATACAAAGATTTTTGGCGATGTAGTCCTTGTTTATCAGGTAGTCAATTACAGGAACGGCCGGTATAATCAAATACGCGGCCATTACCAGAATCAAAATACCGGAAACAATAACTGATTTCATTTCTTTGTATTAACATACAAACCTACATGAAAAAAACTTATTCACAAACACCGGCGGAAAATTTCATGTAGGTTCCCTCTGACCTCCTTATTCAAATAATTTACAGAGGGAATATACAACGATTGAGTTTTTATTACAGATTAACCCGGAAACAGTTTTTTATTTTAAAAAAGATGAACTGTTTTTCAGCTGCCACACAAAGCCTGGTGAATGCGTATATTAAATTCCAACACTTTACATCTGCCCTTTTTCGTTTGACCCCGACCCGGAGGGAGCCGAAAAAGGGCAGATAAAGAAGATTTTCAGTATAAAAAAATGTCAGTGAATTGCTCAAATAAAAATTTCAGTCAGCTATTTCAGACTAATTACCAGAATTTTTTTCAAACTTTTTCAGCATCCAGCTAACAGCATAGAACGAAACTGCTATAAGGATTGGCCAGGTGAGCAGCCATATTATTTGTGTGATCATGGGATTTAGGGTTTTAGAGGATTGAGGTATTGGGTGATGTGGGATGTGGGATGTGGGATGTTAAATGTTAGAAGTCGGAAGTCAATGGCCAGGAGTTTCAAACTAGTTAATCTGAAACTCCCGATCTAGCTTGTTAATAAACGTGTGTTTCATTATTCAGTTCTTCCATATCTATTTTTTTGTTGTCGATGGAACGCCAGGCCACCCAAATGTAAGCAATTACAAAAGGAACTAGCAACGACACATAGCTCATCACGGTGAGCGTGTATAGGCTCGACGAACTGTTTTGGATGGTTAACGAGCTCTGCAGATCATACGTTGAAGGATAATAGGCTGTATTGTTAAACCCGGCCAGCAGGAACAACGCAAGCACGGTAAGTACCGTACCAATGCCTGCACCCCAAATCCCTTTGGTGCTGCATTTCTCGAAACAGGTTATCGGACGGATAATTCCTATTAAAACAAACGCTACACCAAGCACAAACATCACTGCAACAACAGGCATTTGCAGCAGGTTATGCAGGTATTTATAAGGTTCCATAAATACTTCTTTTGTTTCGGGATTTACGGCAAAACCGCTGGAGAGCAACGTCCAGATCACGAAAGTGAGAAAGAAAAACACGAAAGGAATGGCATTGATAAGCAGTTGCTTTTTAACGCGTTCCATCATTTCGGCATGCCTGATGCGGTTCATGAAATACAACAATGCCAGTACCCGCGAAAGGAATAAAACTGCAAGTCCCAGTGTGAGATTATGAAGGCTTAATGCGGCTTCGAGGCCATGTGCCGGACCTGTCCATTCGGAAATCACAGGCATTTTATCACCGGTTAAGCGGGTAATATTCATGAAATTAACTGAGAACTGCGATCCTGTGAAGAAAGTAGCAACGGCGGTTCCAATCAGCAAAGGA
>CAYNVK010000236.1:0-5905 GCA_964400395.1 uncultured Lentimicrobiaceae bacterium
CTGATTTGCAGTAACTCAAAAAAGAGAATGCCGGGAAAACCCCGGCATTCTGAAAATAATTCTTAAACGTGTTAAATCATCCTATCGCTTGGGGTATGCCGGTGTCGACGGGAATGTAAAGGGGTGTTCTTTAATCTTCTGAAGCACCACTTCAATGGCTTTATCCAGCTGCGGATCTTTCCCGGCCATTACTGATGCGGGGTCGTTATCGATCAGGATATCAGGTTCTGCACCATGGTTTTCGACCAGCCACTTTCCATCTGCTCCATAAAAAGAGTTGTTCGACTGATTTACACTTCCGTTATCGATGGTAGTTTGCGCGTTGATGATGCCTACCAGTCCGCCCCACGAAGGAACGCCAACCACGGTACCCAGTTTATTCGCTTTAAAATCTTCGATAAAAGCTTCACCATCGGAACCATTGTACTCATTAGAGATAGCAACATATGGACCTGTAGTTGTACTTCCGGGATATCTCATGGGTTCCATGCCTTGCAGTACATTGTATGCTGTCATTTTGCGTTCCAGCTTATCAATCATAAAATACTCCGTCCAACCGCCGGAATTGCGCCTTACATCAATAATAAATCCATCCCTGAACCTGAAGGCACGCCAGTATTTGTCGAATTCGCCAACTCCGCCTGAGCCCATGGCATTGATGTGCATGTAACCCACTTTGCCATTTGTTTTTTTATTGATATAATCGATATTGTCGCTGATCCATCGGAAATAACGCAACTGGCTGTTGTTCCTGATGGGCTTTATTTCGTATGTGATGGCACCATCTTTACCGGGCTTACGGTTAATGGTAACGGTAACGGTTTGACCAGGAATAACCTGCAGGTATTTGTTGTAATCGGCCGGAGCTTTAATTTCGTTTCCATTGATAGCCAACAGGTAATCACCTTCTTTCAGGTCGATATCCGGCCGTACAAGCGGCGATTTCAGGTCGAGATTGTATTCGGTAGGGCCGTAAATTTTACTGAAACGGTAATATCCGGATGATTTATCCGCTGTTAGATCGGCTCCCAGCCAGCCTGTGAAAACTTTTGTTTCGGGTGCTTTAAGCGGACCCATATCGCCACCGCCAACGTATGTATGCGAAACACTGATTTCGCCTACCATTTGCGACAACAACCAGTTTAATTCGTCGCGCGAAGTAAGATAAGGGATATAAGCCCTGAATTTATCGCCCAACGCTTTCCAGTCGTGACCATGGAAATTTTTATCGTAGAAAAAGTCGCGGTACCAGCGCCAGGTATCATTGAAAATCTGGGTCCATTCGGCAAGATTATTTACTGTGTAACTCATACCGTCGAGGCTGATTTTACTGCCGGTGTTTTTCGATTTAAACACGTTATCCACGGTTGAAGAATAGCAGTCGGCATCTTTCTGAATGATGATGCGCGAACGATCGGTCGACAAATCGAAGTTTTTGATCTTATCACCGATTACCACCAGCGATTTGGATGTCATATCAAAAATATTGAGGTTCCATTTGGTGACTCCGCCTGGTTTGAATATTTCTTCGTATTCGTCCTCGGTAAAATTATCGACGGCGCACCACATTACCTTTCCGTTTCCGGCTTTCAGGTAAAAGTAATTCCCCGGATCGACGGGCAGGGGATAGGTTCTGCTGCTGATTCCTTCCATATCAATCCTGAAAGGTTCATCGGCTTTCTTTTCAGTTTTCGCCAGCGGCTCTTCGAACGGCGGAGTTTCCTTGTCGCGAAGCTGAACCACCATCACCTGCTGCGGAGTAGCAATAATATGGTTGTCCTCGTAAAAATCCATGTGCAGGTTGAAATTGCGGCTCGAAACATAATACAGGTATTTGCCGTTAGCATCAAACGAAGGATACAGGTTATCGAAGAAATCGCCTGTTAAGGCAAATTTCTTTTTCTGCTCGAGGCTGTACAGGTAAATAACGTTATTGCGGTTGACATTTGTGAGGCTGTAGGTAATCCATTTACTGTCGGGCGACCAGCTGTAATCGCTTTGTTCCCAGTAAAATTCGTCGTTTTTCAATTGGTTAGAGCGGTCGATTTCAACCATCTTTTTCGTGTTTACATCCACATACGAGATGGCAAACTCCTTGTTGCCGAAAAGTATTTTGCTGCCATCGGGCGACCAGAGCAGGTGGTATACAAATTTATTGAGGTCGGTGGTAAGCTGCACCCAATCGCCACCTTCAGTTTTTTGCATGTAAAGCTGGTATTCGCCGCTCTTATCGGAGAAAAATGCAATCCATTTGCCATCGGGCGAAACCTGAGGATACATCTCCCTGCTTCCGGGAGAATTGCAAATGTTTTTTGTGTTTCCTTTTTCGGTGGGGAGGGTAAATATATCGCCCCGCGATTCGATAACAGCAGTTTGACCGTCGTTAGAGATATTCACCGAGTGGACATATTCCTTGGGTACTATGGTCCGGTCGCGCATACGCCATTTGTCGGAAGGGATGATGACCGATATCTTTTTAGCCTGGTTAGCCTTAGGATTAAAGATATTTATAAATCCATCCTGGATATAGACTAACTGTTCGCCATCGTTCTCCAGCCACATGATGTCGAAGTCGGTGTAATCGGTTAATTTTTTAATGGCTTTTGTTGACAGGTCTTCAGCATATAGGTTTGCAATGCCATTGGTACGGTCCGAAACAAAATACATGGTATTCCCGATCCAGGTGGGGTAACTGTTTTTGCCCACGTAATCCGAAATGGGGGTAAACACGTTCTGTTTAAAATCGTACATCCATATATCCTGGTATTGTCCGCCTTTGTAGCGTTTCCAGTAATATTCCTCGCTCCCTTTCCGGGTATAAAGCATTTTGCTGCCATCGGGATTAAAGCTGCAAAGGCCACCCCTGTCGATGGGGAAACGTTCGGGAGCAGAGCCGTCTTTGTTGACAAAATAAAGGTTGGGATCGCGCGACACATAATTTTCGTACGAGGCACGAAAAACCACGCGTTTGCCATCCGGTGTCCAGGCGATGGATTGTGCCGGGCCCGGGGTATAAGTGAGCCTGATCGGTTCGCCACCTTCGGCGGGCATAACATATACGCCATATGCGCCATCGTAACCGGCGGTGAAGGCTATTGATTTTCCGTCGGGTGAAAACCGGGCCGAAAACTCGTTGCCCGGGAAACTGGTAAGCCGGGTAGCGGTTCCACCGGCTGCATTTACCAGCCAGAGATCGTTTTCGTAGGTAAATACGATTTTATCCTTGTAAATGTCAGGATAAGTCATCAGTTTCGCTTCGTTGGCAGCCAGCGAAAGCTGACTTGTAAACAGGATCAGCAAAAGAGCTGAAAGCATTGTTTTTATCATGGGTTGAAGATTTTTTTATTGGATAAAATTAGATAAATATCCAATGAATGGAACTTAATTTTTTTTGAAATGATTGTAGAATAAAATATGGTTAATATGGAGATAAAATAAAATCCACAAATGGCGCAAATGGCTGCACAAATGGCACGAATTGAATTTTAACCACAAAGGGCACAAAGAAAGCACAAAGGACTCAAAGGATTGTTTTTACTTTTTTCCTCTGTGAACTTTGTGTATCCTTGGTGTACTTTGTGGTTAAATGCCACAAAAGAAGGTTAACCACGAAGGGCACAATGAACACACAGAGGACGCAAAGGGTTTTTCTCTGTGAACTTTGTGTAACCTTGGTGTGCTTTGTGGTTTATCACATTTCCACAAATGGTGCAAATGGCGGCACAAATAGCACGAATAAATGGTAAACACGGAGGGCACGGAGAAAGCACGGAGAACACAGAGAAGTGTTTTTTGCTTATTTTTTTTCTCTGTGTGCTTTGTGTATCCTTGGTGTGCTTTGTGGTTAATTCTTTTTGTATCCAGTGTTTATTTCTGTAGCAATCTAACGAATCAGCAGCTTTTCCGTTTCGCGACTTTGGCTTGTAGTAATGGTAAGCATATAAATCCCTTTCGGGTAACCGGAAATATCAATTTTTGTTTGTTGCGCGGTGGCGATTATTGAAACCGGTTTAAGCAGCCGACCCTGCATATCCCTGATTTCGATGTTGCTTACTTTGCCTGAGGCGGTAATAATGATAACTGAAGAAGCTGGATTTGGGTAAATGCTGATATTTTCATTTGTACGATTTTTATCATTAATGCCGGAAATAATATCATGATAAAACAGTGCGCTGCTATCTCCTTCCATCACTGTAATACCATCAGCATTCCAATACCGGTACGAATAGTTTGTGAGCGAATCATCCGTATTGTATTTCATCCGTTCCAGATCAAGGTTAACCCAGGCGTTTTCCTTCCAGTCCTGGCGAAGTATACTGGCCGGTTTAAGAGAGCCATCATAGGTATAACTGGTCTGTGTTGAGTTTTCGAAGATTTCGCCGTTTTTGGCTTGTACTAGTATATTAAGTAGATTTTTATTGCCATCGTAGGTATACAAAGTCTGGTAATAATCGGACCATGAATTGCCCCAGGTATGGCTGCTTTCGGATACAAGTTTGTTGTCCGGATTATAAGTGTAGGTGGTTTCGGTATTTACCAGTTCGGCGCCATTGTCTATTTGGGTGAGCGAACTCTGTAACAGGTTGTTGTTGTAAACATAATTATTTTCAGTTTCATTTTCCCAGTGATCGAGGTTCCAGTTCTGGTGCAGTTCATGCGTTAAGTTCCCATGAGCATCGTATGTAAATACTGTTTGCCACAGGTTTTCCCAATCCTCGCCATTCCAGTACTGGTGTTCGTAAAGTGTCTGTAATCCCAACTGGTTATAGGTATAAGTTATCTTGAAAATGTTTTCCCAGTTGCTGCCATCCCATTCCTGAACCTGTTCGGTAAGCATATTGTTATTGGCATCGTAAGTATATGTTCCTTTCTGGTTGTTTTCCCAGTCTGCTCCATCCCAAATCTGCCAGGTATAACTTAAAGGATTACCAAAAACATCGTAGCTATAGATCGTTTTTTCATCATTCAGCCAGGTGATGCCGTCCCAGCGTTTCCCATACTCCAATGTAATGTTTCCGTTTTCATCAGTTTCAGCAACTACATATTTGTAATCGGGCACCCATAAATTGGTTTGTATATCAAGTGCCCAATAAAACAGGCTATCGATTGTAATAGACTGTGATGGCAGAATAAAACCATTTTTTTTGATAAGTACATTGGCTTTGGCACCGGGAGTACTGTGGCAAATTGGGTGGTTACCCGCGTTATTTTGTGCCTGGCAGCTATAGTTTAAGGGCGTTCGGGAAATATGCCCCCGCTGACTAATGCTTTTTTGTGCGAATACATTGAATGCAGCAAGCAAAATGATAAAGAATAGGGCGCTTTTCATAACAACAGGTTTTATATGGGTTTATGATCGGGACTAATGCTGAAAAAAGGCTAAACAAACGCAAATTTTGTAAGATGAATACGGATCAGTTCAGGAACAGGGAAAAGGTTTTTCTGCTTTTGATGATGGTTTATTAACGGCTGAGCGCGGTTGTGGTACAAGCATCAATCAGCAAAAATATAGAGTTGGTGCGATTTATTTCCCGGCATGTCCGGCACGTAGTGCTTATTGGATTGCCCGGCAGCTTGTTGTGGTACAAGCATCAATCAGCAAAAATATAGAGTTGGTGCGATTTATTTCCCGGTATGTCCGGCAGGTAGTGCTGATTGGATTGCCCGGCAGCTTAAAAAAGTATAATTGAGATGTTTAAGAGTGATTAAAGATAAGGAAATAAGTATAAATTGATGCGATGCCAGTAAAATATTACCTGATCGCCGGTGGGTGCTCCGGATTGTCAACTGTATTGAAAATGGATAGTCCACAATTGGTACGAATGGCTTCACGAATGGCGCGAATGAAGGTTATCCGCGGAGGGCACAAAGAACGCACAGAGAATACAAAAGATATTACTCTGTG